>JBHLPB010000154.1:0-6331 GCA_048939905.1 Promethearchaeota archaeon | reverse complement strand
CCGGTTTCGTGAGGGTCGGTTTCAGTCACCGCCCCACAAAGACTGTTGCCTTCTAACACGACCGCGCCTCTGTGTTCAACTGTTGCGACAAAGTGCACCTTCACACCATCAATCTGGATTCCTGAGAGGGCCTCCTCGAGAGCCGCGTGTTCTTCATGAGAGAACGTCCTACCAGCTCGCCTGTCAACGACAACGAAATCAGAGTCAATAGTCCCGAAATTGGCTCGGAAGGCAACATCGCCCGGCTTCGAAGTGAGACCAGCTCCCAGAGCCTCCAAGGGCCCTCGACCGGGATAGCATTCTATTGGGTCGTATCCGAAAAGGGCAAGGTGAGCCGCGTCACTTCCAGGAGTGATGCCTGGACCAATAACGTTCAGGAGACCATTCTGGCCCTCCTTGGCAAGCTTGTCAAGGTTTGGGGTCTTTGCGGCCTGAAGCGGAGTCTTACCGCCGAGCTCATCAACAATCCGATCTCCCAGACCGTCCAAAATGAGGAGAATTGCCTTGCGCTTCTCAGTCATAGTCTAGTATTGCCTCCAGGCAGTCTTGAACTCCTTGCCGGGATAGCCATCTTTCCCGCCTAGTAACTCATGTATCACAAGAAGACGATTGTATTTCTCAACTCGGTCACTCCGAGACGGCCCGCCAGTCTTTATCTGCCCCGTTGAGAGCGCAACTGCAAAATCGGCAATGAATGTATCACCAGTTTCTCCACTTCGATGGCTCACGACAACAGGCCAACCAGCCTTATTCGCAACGTCTGCAGCCTCAATTGCCTCTGTCACTGATCCAATCTGGTTCAGTTTTAGAAGTAAGGCGTTCCCGGCCCTCATGTCGATTGCCTTCGCTACGGTCTTCGGATTAGACACTGTTAGGTCGTCCGTGACAATCTGGGCCTTGGTCTTCTTTGTGTACTGTGCGAAATCGTCAAACGCCTCCTCATCAAACGGGTCTTCAATGCTCGCAATGGGAAATGTCTTCTCCAAGTCAAGATAGAAGTCAATGAGCTGTCCTGAGTCCAGTTCCTTTCCGTCAATCTCGTACTTGCCATCCTTGTAGAAGCCACTGGCTGCTGCATCGATGCCTAAGACTATCTCCTTACCTGGACCGTAGCCCATCTCCTCAGCCGCCGCGACAATCTCATTGAATGCATCATGTGTGCCCTTAAGACCGAAACCGCAGAAACCACCCTCATCTCCCACATGTTTGGCCATCCGCCCATACTTCTTGATCATCCTCTTGCCAAGTGTATGATACACTTCACTAATTGCACGTACAGCCTCTTGGATGTCTTTCGCTCCCACAGGTAGAACCATGAACTCCTGAATTGCGAGATCGTTACCTGCATGTGCACCGCCGTTTATCACGTTAGATTGAGGGACTGGTTGAAGGTACTTTTCCTCCTTTCCAATCACATTCATTCTTAGATGCTCAAACAGCTCAATTCCCTGGTGGTGAGCTGCGGCAACAGCAGTTGCCATTGAAACAGATAGGATTGCATTGGCACCAAGCTGGCTCTTCCCTTGGCTTGGGTCAGTCCTCAAAAGCAGTTGATCAACGTCGCGCTGTGATAACGGGTCAACTGATTTCATCGCCTTGGCGATTGTGGTATTCACATTCTCTACTGCTTTCAAGACCCCTTTCCCAAGGAAACGGTCGCCTCCATCTCTGAGTTCGACAGCTTCACGGACCCCGGTAGAGGCGCCACTCGGCACCTTGGCGCTTCCAATGGTTCCGTCGGAAAGAGAAACGCGAGTCAGCAGAGTCGGATTGCCTCGCGAATCTAGAATCTCAATCGAGTTGATCTTGTCTATCTTGACCATCTATTCCATCTCGCTGTAGGGCATGGTTTGAGTAGGTCTCTAATGGGATTTATGCTAATCCATTTGAACGCGTACTTGGGCACGTGATGACAGAATCAGTATTAGAGAAGTGCTATTATAGCGGGACTGCTCTTTCACAGCTAGGTCTAGGACAGGGTGTATCTCAATGACAGAGAAGAGAACTCGCTCTAAGATAGTCTGCACAATCGGTCCGGCATCAAAATCCAGAGAAACGCTATCCGAAATGATCGAGGCGGGAATGGATGCAGTAAGACTCAACCTCTCTCACGACACTCACTCCACGCATAGGAAGACATTCGACAGAGTCCGCTCAATTGATGATACGATTCCCGTCATATTCGATATCCAGGGACCCAAAATCAGAATCGGTGAAATGAAGGGTCCAGTTGAACTTGAAACAGGTGCGGAGTTTACTCTCTCGTCCAAGGAGTTCATTGGAGATTCCAAGCGAGTTTCTATCTCCCACAAGGAACTCCCTCAAGACGTCAAGATTGGAGATACGATAGCTATCAATGATGGCATCGTAAGGCTGAGAGTCAAAGAGATTGAGGACACTGAAGTCACAACTGAAGTGACACATGGAGGACCCATATCAGGAAGAAAGGGGGTCAATATCCCCGGAATCAAGTTGTCTTGTGCCATTCCAACTGAGAAGGACCTCAAAGATCTTGACCTTGCCTCAGAATTGGAACCAGATTTCATTGCGCTCTCTTTTGTGACTGATGCAGAGGATGTGTTGCGTGTGAAGGAGGTACTGCAGACGAATGGCCCGAGGGATGCTGGCATCATAAGCAAAATCGAGCACATGTTGGCGGTAAAGAACTATACCTCAATACTGGAAGCTTCTAGTGGTGTAATGGTAGCCCGCGGGGACCTTGGCATAGAGGTGCCTATAGAGGAGGTGCCTATTCTCCAGAGGGATCTGATACAGCAGGCAAACATGAGAGCTTGTACAGCGATAGTTGCGACTCATATGCTTGAATCGATGACACATGAGAGAGTTCCTACTCGTGCAGAGGTCAGTGATGTTGCGCACGCAGTATTCGACCGGGCCGATGCTGTGATGTTGAGCGGGGAAACTGCGGTTGGACATGACCCGGTAGGCGCGGTTGAAATGATGAATAAGATTGTCAAGAGAGCTGAAGAGAGAATAGCACCGGTGAATCCGGAGGAGATAACCTCGCCGGAACGACTAATCGTCGAGATAATTGGCAGCCTAGTCTATAACACGGTTTCACTCATCCCGGAGAATGTGGACGGGATAATAACTGCGACAAGAAGTGGGTTCACGGCAAGATGGATCTCTAAGTTCAGACCGCCGGTTAGTATCTATGCAGTGACGAGAAGTCGTGCCGTGATGAGAAGGATGCAGCTTTGGTGGGGTATCCATCCAGTTCAGTATGAACAGGAGGTTGAGAATGTTGATGATCTTGTCTGGGAAGCTGTCACTGCTGTCTATGAGAAGGGGCTTCTAGACGAGGGGAAGGACATTGTCTTCACGTCTGGTGTGAGACATATTCCAGGGAGAACGAATGTAATCGGGGTGTTCCACGTGAAAGACTTGATTCAACTGCCTAAGTCGAGGTACTAGGACCCCCAATCCATCCAAATCTGCGAGCCAAGAGTAGCACCATAACAACTGCAACACCGGCGGCACCCGCAATCACCAAGACCAGCTCTACGGGCAGGCTATAAGGTCCGGGGCGAAATACCTCAATGAATATGGTGTCTGCAGCCATATTGCCATATACATCAAACAAGACAAGCGTGACATTCCATATACCAACCTCTGTAATCTGAAAGTCATAGAATACATCAGAGCCATTCCAAGGTCCAGCTGCGTCACTGAACCCATCAACCAGAATGGAGTAATTCCATGGTGTCACGTCAGAGGCCGTCCAATTGACTGTGATCGCATCTTGCTCCAGAGGAGCTGTGAGATTCCCAGGGCTGGTAATCTCGGGTGGGGACATGTCGCCCTCGGGGATATTGTAGTGCAGTGCCTCAACAGCATCAATCTCCAGGATTGGTCCATCGTAGTGCACTATCTTTACATATCGGGCACTGCTCAGCCCGCCATCTGCCAAATCAAAGCGAGTGTTTCCAGCGCCATATCCGATGTAATTGAACATGACATCCAAGCTTCTACTTGCCCAGACAGAGTATTCACCCATCTCAGCCCAAATCCAGAAGTCGTCGCCGGGACGGTTCAGAATACTCTCATACTCGCCCATGTCAAGTGTGAGATAGCCAGCCTCGTACCCTGTGTATACCTCGGCAAACAATTCGTCAGGTGCACCAATTGCGTTTTCCCCATTGCGGTAGTTAACCGAATTCTCAGGTATCACCATGTCAGCATATGGGTCACCAGGATCCACACCAATCTCTACCCAAGTCGTTGCTTTCGCGGTTGTGGTTTCATTGTAGACTATTAGAGTGACGTTGTACTTTCCAGGGCGCCATTCAGCAGTATACCAGTCTTCAATCGCGATTTCTATGATGTGGCCGCTCAGGTCATCTTCTTCAAGAATAGTGTTGTTCTTGTAGACAGCCCAGCTGTATCCGCCGTGGACCTCCCATTGGAAGACTACTCCCAAAGTTCCCCACACAACCAATTGATCGGGAGGTTGGGCACTGATTATGGGAATTGGCGGAGGAAGCACTGTCACAAGGACTGTATGAGCAACATTGTAGCCCGGCTGGTCTCTAAGCATCAAGGTGACGTTGTAGATGCCTTCGTCAAGGACAGGAAATGTCCAATTGATTTGAGTTGGCGGGATATTCCATTCATGAAGTCCTGTTGACGTACCGTTAACAAATACCTGCCATTCATCAGGAGTATTATCGAACACTTCCCAAGTAAGAATTGGTGTGTTCCCCCATGTGAGCGCTGTATCCCCGGGGGAAGAGATTACCTGAGGCGGCTCGGAAACCAAGACATATGCCCACAAGGTGTCCGTGTAGATGGGCACACTATCGTTGAACATTTTGAGTTCGATATAGTGTGAGCCAAGACCCAAGGACATCAAGTCAAGCTCAATGTCAGTACCGTTCCAGTCGAAGGAATCATGCAGGGTCCCGTTCACTGTGATATTGCAGAAGACGGGATTGAATGTGAAACCCTTCCACCTAAGGGTGTGTTGCTCCTGCCCGGTCTCGATGGTAGTAGAGCCATGACGTACAACATGGAATCCGGAAACATTGACCAAGACACTGTCAGTTGAATAATGTCCACCTTCATCGAATATCTGCATAGTGACGTTCTTCTCGCCGTGAGTCAACACTCCTAGACTCACGTCAATGTTTGTGGGTCTCCAATATGGGTCGAAAGTCACATTACCCGAGTCAACTTGTACTTCATCCAAATAGACATTGTACTCCCCAGTTGTTTCTCTCTTGGGACGATAGTTGTACCAGGCAGACCAGGTCAGATTGACTGGGTTTCTTGCGTCCACCACAAGATCCTCTGGTGAGTTAAGGATCGGAGCAAAATGGATTCGTTCCATCCTGTATACGCCATACTTGTAGTTGTTTGTTCGATGGAAATCCATCTTCCACACTATCTGCCCTGCATTGTTGACTTCAACAAGACGAGCGCAAAGGTTTGTATCAAGATGGTACTCGGTACCGAACGTACCAAGGCGATTTCCATTGGGAAGCCTATCTGCGTCGCCCCAACGGATGCACCAGTAGGGCTTGGAGGCCCTCCAAGCCCAGCTAACGTTGGCTGTCATGGTCGACTCGTTGATGTCTATCTCTAGCATAGCTGAACTGTAGCTGGAATAGTCATCTTGATTGTGGACATCATTGTCAAAGATAATGAAGGTGTCTTCATCAATTCTCTCAACCGCGTGTGCATGATAGAACAAGCTGTGTTTCCTATGTCCATCTTCATCGTATTGTCTGAAGTCGCCGTACTCACCAAGGCCCCATAGAACAGCCCCGTCGCTGTGGTTGATCTTGTACATTGTGTTTGTGTTTCTTGAAAGGTAGTAAATCACGTCCTCTACATCATCATAGAAGATGGTGTTTGAGTGTGTTACATCACCAGCCGAGCCTTTCATTTCACGATAGGGACACCAGTGACTGGGAGGAATGAAGCTCTGCGTATCGAGGCTCCAAGTGATATTGCCAAGCATGTCGTACTCGTAGAGCATGTCGTATCTGTAGAGAGTGCCGTTGATACTCACGTCGTAATTCACGAAAGTGAAGAAAGTGTTGTTTCGGGCGTTGTATTCGTACTCGTGGTGGCCCATAATAGGAAGACGAACAGTCTGATTTGTGTAGATGTTGTGCAGAAACGCACCGTAGGTGTCGCCACCTAGAAGTGTTGTGGAGTTGATGAACTCAATCGGCATATCGGCAAGGGGCTCCTGACCTCCCAAGTCTTTCTCGTAGACAACGTTTCCTCTCATGTCGGTGATCAACAGAGTCATCGACCAGCTTGTACCCACCTCCGCTAGGACGAATAGATTATATCCATCATA
>JBHLPB010000153.1:0-6364 GCA_048939905.1 Promethearchaeota archaeon | reverse complement strand
GTCCGAGCTGGCATCTGTTTCCTCTGAGCCCACTTCGGATCTTGGGCCCAACGTACGGCGATGGGTAGCAGTAGAATCGTTAGGAAGCTGCCAACGATATAGGGAATCAGGACCTCTCCGGTCAGCCACCACTGCGGGATATACGTGTAGGCCAGCAACCATATCTCTACTCCGGACCAGACCAAGAAGAGTGCGATAGTTGGGGTTCTATTCCACTCCAATCTCTGTTTGGAGTAGCTCATGATAAGGTATGCCATTACTGCTGATATCGATGCCGCTCCAAAGTGTGCTAGTTGATAGAGCTCTGGACTCACAAATACAGAACCAGGAGCAAACGCTTCAGCGAAGACCGTGAGTATTACAGGTAGAAAGGCTAGCATTGGTAGCCCTGATGTGAACAGATAGGCATTGCGTCCACTCATGCCGATTCGTTTCAAGTATGGAATCTCCAGAGCTACGAGAAGCACAAACAAGCCTACCGTCCGCATCTCAAATCCGAGAGTCCAAATCAATGATGGTGCTACCAGCGAAGCAAAGGAAGGAATCCATGACAAACCGAAGATTGCGAAACCGGCCACCATGAACTCAACCTCGAAATCTCTCGAGGATCCAGGCATTCTCGACCACACTACGCCGGAAAGAGTGATGGTGGTTGAAGCCGTCAATCCTAGTCCAAGACCAAGGTACACAAGACCGGACTCTGGCAGAGCCGGAGTTAGGACATAGAAGATGAAGCCTATGGCCAGAAGCGAGATGACTGCGAGGGCCAGGACTACCCACACAGGTCGCCTAATCTCAGTCCCTCTCCTTCGCAGAAACACACTGATTAGTATGAGCACACCGAAGAGAGCCACATAGGCCATGTCGCCAAGCATCCAACCAGGAGAGCTCGTTAGTTGGACATAGTCCGTTTCGTAGTGGACGAGCACAGCCGCACCGATATTCTGGATTCCCGAGAATAGGAATGCAGACTGAAGTACAATCTTGGATGCTCTCTTATCAAGGGAATAGTGAGAGAGCAGAGCAGCAGAGCTCATAATTGAAAGAAATGCCAGCAAGGTATGAAAACCGACGGCAGTCTGAAAAGCCTGCCATGCAGGAAGAGCCAGAAAGTAGACAAGCCCAGATACACGACCACTGAGTGTAATCAGCAGCGCAAGACGCCGCCTGTTGTATGCACTCCTCGTTGGTCCCGCCATCATATCTGGTCGAAGAAACGATTGATTGGATTGCTTAACAAAGTTCGTTGGATGTTCACTTGGGTATTACGTGCGTATTAGAGAGCGTCTAGGGAGGGACTATAGGGTAGATTCCGTAAGCCAGTAGTATATAGAGCATCATCAAGAAGACTGCAATCATGGAAATCGATTCGAGGGCGTTGATCTTGGCATCATCTGTTATCATAGTCCGAAGAATGAACATCGAGGGGAATGCAAAGAACAGCAGTACAACCGAAAAGAGATCGATTGGAATAAGGCCATCTGTCACACCCAAGATTGGCCCGATTATGCCTGATGCGACTAGTGTGAATCCAAAGATTACGAAGAAGACTTGAATAATCCCTCCAAAGGCATTCGAGAGGGCTATGTCGATTTCGTCCTTCTTGTGAGAACTCCCGACGATGATGTACTCCGGTGCGCCACCAAACACTGCCAAGAGCAATGCTGCGTGAATGAAGCTCAGACCGAGTACGTCTGTCGTAAATGTAGCAAAGGATGACAACGCCTCACCGCCAAGAAGGGCACCGACTGCCGCAAAGAATAGGTAGATGCCCACCGTTTGTTTGGGCATCCGCTCGTACTTTATCTCGCACGCCAGATAGGGGTCATCTGATGTAGGATCACAACTCCCGTAGTATTTCGTGATGCGATACAAATACGCTATAAACACGGCTATCAGACAACCGCCGAACACGAATACTTCTCCTGCATCAAGACTCGTCGGGAGAGCAACGTTTGTCAATGCAAAGACATAGACCATCAACATTGAGAGGCCCACAGACAGGCTGATGACAGAGCCCATGGTGAGCATGTCCGACCCGACCCACATTATTGCATCTGGCAACCGGAAGTTGCCGTGTGCATCCTTTGGTAGCACAAGCGTGTAAAGTGAGAACACAAGAGAGTTGATGAAAATGGTTGCAAGGGCAAGAACCCATGCCATCTCAAATTCCCCGGCCAAGAGGAGGAATGTTATGATTGACAACTCGGGAATCGTGCCGGCTAGACTTGCATAGATTCCAGAAACATACTCCGTCATGTTCATGTTGTGTGAGATACCCTCGACTGACAGCACAAAGGCTTCAGCAGATCCGGCGATGATCATCACTCCACCGAAGAGCTCCACTCCCGCCACCACGTTGTGCGGAAAGTGAAAACCCAATGCCTCAAGAGTCATCAGACCCAGGAGTGAAAGAAGTCCTATGACGTAAGCGAGTTGCCAGAGATGAAGCCTCAAGAAGGTTCCTCCGTTCACCAAGCACATCCAAGCCTGAATTTAACCTTCACGTATTCGCTGTGAAATCACGGTGCTGAAGCACGATTGGCCTAGTTACTCTTTCAATACGCCTCTTATCATCGAGGCGGCAGTTCTCCCCAACAAAGTCACTACAATCTGCACAAGCAGTGCGAGCAGAAAGATGCCCAACGACAACGAGATTCCGAAGAAGCTGAGTGAGGTCGCTGCAAGACTGGCGAAATAGTACTTGTAAACCAGATAGTAGCCGTAGATTCCCATGATTAGAATCAGCCCCACTGCCAAGCCATACAGAACTACGACAGACTTCACTCTGGATTGGCTGAGGTCAACTGACCCGATGTCATCGCTGACAACCGCGCTAGTGACCCTGCGGTTGAATCTGACGAAGAAGCTGATTGCTCCAAGAAAGAAGAACAGAGTGATCGTTGCTCCTGCGAGTAGTAGCAATATCATGACATCAAGCTCTAGTGTTTGAATCCACCCCTGGTCTCTGAGTATGAATGCAACGCCAGACCCTAGCAACATGATTGCGGATACAATCTCCGCGACGAAAGTGAATGTTGCTACTCCTCTGAAGAGAGAGCCAACATCCATTGGTTCTGAGGCTTTTTCTTTAGTCATTTGCACACCTCGACCTTCGTAACTGACTGTTTCAGAGTTGCAGGCTTCGCACAAAGGCTTGTCGGTCATCAGACGGACAACCCAAACGATTGATGAGTAACGCTCAATAAGGACTCTGTTGCCCTTAGTGGTTGCTGAGGGAGATGACGAACTATCTGCATGATATTCCTCCGGGCCCAGATCCTCCGGGCGAAATCTATGTCGTGGTTGAGCTCACCAGAGCGAGTAAGAACAAGTATGAGTATGATGCCGAGCATAACATCTTCAGACTTGACAGGGTTCTGTACACGTTCGCACCCTTTGACTATGGCTTCATTCCTCAGACTCTTGACCATGACGGCGACCCGCTGGATGTTGTTCTACTGATCAACCAACCAACGTTCACGTCATGTCTTGTTCACGCACGCCCAATCGGAATCATGGAGATGGACGACATGGGGAAGATTGACGACAAGATTATTGCTGTGCCTGTTGGAGACCCCTACTATCGCGACTTGAAGAGTATCTTGGACCTTCCACGCAGTCAGATGGAGGAACTCACTCAGTTCTATGCCACTTACAAGATACAAGAGGGAGGAGCCACTGAGATAAAGAGATTCCAAGAGCTCAGCGAAGCCTATCTGACCATCAACCGCTGTATAGAAGACTACAAGAAGCAGAAACAGTAGAATGCTGTTCCCGACCAAAACCATCTAAAGCAAATCGAAGTCCACCATGCTGAGAACTACTCTAAAGGGATGCTGCCAATGACAGAGAGACTGCGATGTGAAGCCATCATATTCGATTTCGATGGCACACTTGCAGATAGCATGCCCTTTCTGGAGTCTATTGGCGTTCTGGTCATGATGGGGTTTCACGGGGTCCCGAAGGACGAGGCCGCTTCCCGATACAAGGTGACGACTGGCCTTCCTTATGAGCATCAGATAAAGCTCAACTTCCCAGAACATGAACAGAATGAAGCCGCAATAGAGGAATTCGAACGAATGAAGATTGAGAGAATCTACGATCAGAAGCTTTTCCCAGACGCACAGGATGTCCTCTCAGAAGTCAAGCGGCGAGGATTCTCTGTCTTTGTGTCTTCTTCGACATTTGAGCCAACTATCAAAGAATACTTCAGGCGCCTCGGACTACTCGACTTCTTTGAAGGGATACTGGGCTATAGACCCGGGTTCGAAAAAGGGGCGGACCACTTCAAGCACGTTGCAAAAGAGTACGGCATTCCTCTGGAAGACATTGTCTTTGTAGGTGATTCCATAAAAGACTATGAGAGGTCTAGGGACTTCTGCCAATTCATTGCGCTAGAGGGCATGTTCACTGAGGCAGACTTCAGAGAAGCTGGACACGATGGCTACGTAGTAAGCCGTCTGAATGAAGTACCCAAGATCATAGAGAAGAAGTGATTAGCTGTCGACCTCGTGAGCTATTGACGCCTTTGTTTCAGGAGCCCTACTCATTCTTTCCAAAGCCCCTTGCACATGCTCTATCATCTCGCTTGGCACAGTAACAAGATTCTCCGCAGGAAGTGCCTCCAAGATGTAGAGGATCTTTTCCAGACTGTTCTTCTTCATCTGCCGGCATATCGCTTTGTCATAGAGAGGGATGATTTCCTTGTCAGGATGCGCGGCTTGGAGCTGCTGAATCAGACCGAGTTCAGTACCAATGATGAACTTCTTCTGGGGTGACTCGGCCACTATACGCACCATCGAACCAGTTGACCCTACTATGTCTGCAGCATCTTGGACTTCAGATGGACACTCTGGATGTACTATGATGGTGGCATCAGGATGGTCCTCCCTCATCAGTTCGACCTGAGCGATATCAAATTGCTGATGGACATAGCAATGGCCTCTTGATTCTATGTCCACAACCTCAACACCAGTCTGTTTCCGAACATAGTCTGCGAGGTTCTTGTCAGGTCCAAAAATGACTGTATCTGTCCCCAGCCGAGATATGACTTCAACGGCATTCCCGGAAGTGCATATCACATCGCTCTCCGACTTGGTCTCCGCCGTTGTGTTGACATAGACGACGACCGGAGCATCCGGAAACTCTTCTCTTCGCGCTCTAATCTTGTCGGTGGACACCCAAGCGGCCAAAGGGCAAATTGCATCGGTCGCGGGGATGTAGACTGGAACGCCCTCGTTCAGAACAGCTGCCATTTCTGCCATGAAATTCACTCCCGAGAACACAATCATGTCGTAGCCACTGACCTCTGCGGATTTTCGCGCTAGCTGAAGTGAGTCACCCACAAAGTCAGCGATCTCCTGAATCACCATAGGCTGATAATTGTGAGCTAGGAGGAGAGCATTGCGTTCCTCTTTCAACTTGAGTATCTTCATCTGCAGCTCATTGAGTTTCTTGCCCACCCGGATACACCACTTCATCTTCCCCCTGTGTGGCTAATAACAGAATCCCAACCGGCAAACGTTGGCACTCTGGCGCTAGATAGGCGGTTTTGGGCAACAGACACGCTACATTTCAGTTTGATTTAAGTGGCGGAATCGGACATGCCCTAAACATCCTCGAACGATGGGAGGACTTCACAGCGAAGATTGGCTTTCGAATCAAGTGATTGGCATGAGCGTAGACTTGAGCAGAGTACCCAAGACCAAGAATGGAACCATCAAGAAGATTCTTGCCGCAGGGGTTGCCAACGCTCAGAGTGTGATCAAAGGGGAGATTATCGCGACTGGCAAAGATGCGTTCGGAGAGAGCGATGAGCTCCTAGCATTCGAGATTCTCAGAGCCTCGGACGCAGATGCTTCGGCCCTCACAGAGGCTGGGCGCGTCCATTCGCAACTTGAGCGAGTGTTCAGAGATGACCTCACAGAGATATCTCAACCGGACTATCTGTCATGCCTTGCTCTGGGATTCTATGGATTCAT
This sequence comes from Promethearchaeota archaeon, assembly GCA_048939905.1. GTDB lineage: Archaea > Asgardarchaeota > Thorarchaeia > Thorarchaeales > Thorarchaeaceae > SMTZ1-83. The sequence goes on along the minus strand of JBHLPB010000153.1, from coordinate 380 downwards.
CATGCAGAACTACGATGACGAGGACTTCCGGTATCTCTACAGATACTCTCTGAGCGCCTCAATGAAGCATGAACCTGTCATGCGACAATTGAGAAGGATGCTTGTATTCGAAGCGTGCATAAAGTACTCCAGACCAAGAGAGGTCGTAGACCAAGTTCTGACTTGGGTCAAGTTCTTGGGAACGCCATACTTCAACCCGAACCTCCTCGTTGAACCTTGCAGTGAATTCGAACTCGACATCCAGCCACTCATGGAGGAGTATGACTTCAGGCTAGTAGACTCGCTCAAACGTCACTCAGGCTATCTTGAGGAGGTCCTAACGGACCGCCCATATCTTGAAACAAGGACTGCTACTGAATCGTGGCTACCCGATGCCCTAT
>JBHLPB010000152.1:0-6370 GCA_048939905.1 Promethearchaeota archaeon | reverse complement strand
CGTCCGTGCAGGAGGAGAAATGTCACATCTTCGAATCTCGACGTTTCTGCTAGCTCTGTGGCGTTCATACCTCTGAAGAAGAGTATACCTTGATCCGGGTCTATGTGACTTATCGGCTCCATTCTGCCACCCAATCGAAGCATACAGAGTTTCTAGACTCTTGACTCATACGCTAGAGGCCTATGCATTGTGCAGTACTCAGAGTCTGCTTGCGATTACGGCCGTGAGGTCAGCAAGTCGTTCGCTGTATCCTGCCTCGTTGTCGTACCATCCAAGTACTTTAACCATATTACCAATCACTGTGGTCGTCAGGGAGTCAAAGCTGCACGAGTGCGAATCCCCAATGAAGTCAGAAGAAACAAGAGGTTCGGTCAGATAGGCTAGATACTGCGCCAAGGTCCCAGACTCTGAGGCCTTCTTGAACGCCGCGTTAACACCGTCAACATCAGTCTTCTTCTCGACTACGACATTGAGGTCCACGACTGACACATCCATAACGGGCACGCGGAGAGCCATTCCGTCAAGCTTGCCTGCAGCTTTCGGATAAACAAGACCGATTGCCTTCGCAGCGCCTGTGGTCGTTGGAATGATGTTCCAGCAAGCAGCTCTGGCTCTTCGTAGGTCCTTATGGGGTCCATCGAGCATTACTTGGTCATTAGTCACAGCGTGGATTGTTGTCATTAGCCCCCGCTCAATTCCGAAGCTCTCATCGATGACCTTGACCATCGGTGCCAGACAGTTGGTTGTGCAGGAGGCATTCGATACTATATCATGTTTTGCCGGGTCATAGTCACCATCGTTTACTCCAGGGACGACAGTGAGCATCTCCCCACCCTTTCCGGGGGCGCTGAGAACCACTTTCTTGGCACCTGCGGCAAAATGCTTCTCTGCATCTGTGCGTTTTCTGAACAGACCTGTGCATTCTACCGCGATATCAACGTCAAGTTCCTTCCATGGTAGGTTCGCCGGATCTCGCTCTGAAATCACCCTGAGTTCGGTTCCATCCACTGTGAGGCTATTCTTCCCTGCCTCCACGGTACCTTCGAATTTCCCCATTACAGTGTCGTACTTCATCAGGTGTGCGATGGCTGTAACATCCATGAGGTCGTTAAGTGCAACGACTTCGAACTCCTTCTTCGGCAATGCTGCCCTAAGGAATCCGCGTCCTATTCTTCCAAAACCGTTTATACCGACTCGAGCTGTCATGACAATGCACCTACTATGCTTGCCTCTTGACGTTGATGGCTAGGCCTTCCGCTATATCTCTTACGCATGATTCTGCCCAATTTTGGAGCTATGCTTCGATTGCCCTCTGATAGTTGCGCATACCGAAGGCGTAGACTGGAATCAGGAGAAGCCCCACCGCGCCTACCAGCAAGAAGGGAGCCACAGGGTTCACGAAGTCCCACAATAGACCTCCTACAATAGGGCCAGAGAATCGCGAGAATCCCATGGCAGCCTCAAAGAGGCCAAAGCCCTCACTGGCTCTGCCTTCATAGACTGTCCCAAGGACGGAGGACATTACTGTGTACGCCATCATCCCTGTGACGGTGCCAATGCTGAAAAGAATCGCAATGGCCAGCAGACCGTGCTCGGCGATAGGGAAGAGGGAGGGCACAAAGGCCAATGTTAGAGTACTGATTGAACCTACAAGGACTGCAGCAGAAACTACGACTACCTTGTTGGTCTTGTCTGCATATCTACCGAGTGGGGCTCCAAGGACTCCCGACAATATGCCGCCCGGCAGATAGACCAACGCGAGCACTTCGAGTGTAAGATATGGGTACTGATTCAAGATGAATATCTCGACAAAGGGGGCCAGAAGTGCCGAAGTGAATGTATCAAGGGCCGCTGCGACAACGAGGGCCAATACTCCTAGGCGGATGGCCGTTCGGATACCTGGTAATGAAGGACTGCTGGGCCGGAATTCTAGTGGTGGTCTGTCCCTTATCACGATGAAGCCGCCGATGATGTTCATTAGCGCATAGAAGACGAAGACTTGACCTAGGCCGAATGTGAAGTATACAATGAAACCTAGGAATGCACCAACGACGTTCCCGCGGGCTACTGCTGCCTCCCTATGTCCAAATGCTTCCGCTCGGCTGTTTCGATAGACTCGTTCAGATATCTCTGCATCACTTCCGACTCTGTAGAGAGCTGATCCTACTCCCCATACCAGGCTGTTCAGAATGAGAAGATTGATGTCAGATAGCCATATTGACACAGTCATCCCAGTGTAGGCGGCTGCACGTACCAATGCCCCGCCGAGAATGGATTCGCGTCTGCGACCAGTCTTGGCTAACTTCCCTGCAACTGGAGAGAACACTGCGGTACCTAGCGTGAGCATAGAGAACACAAGAGCTACTTGGGTCGCCGTGGCTCCCATCGAATTGTAGGCAACAATAGGAATCAAGAAACTGACCATGAAGAAGCCGAGGCTGCAGAATAAGGCCGAGTTGTATACGGACTTGAGACTTGCCCAGTCACTCACTGGCGTGCTCTCCATTGAAATCAGTCGGGCTACGGGATTGCCCCTAAAAGCATTTGCGAGCAGTCAATCGAAGGCAGGATATATCACTGGGTTGATTTCGCTCCTATCCAGTTGATATAGATGATTGACGAAGTCCTTAGCTTCCTTGGTTCCAATGGTGAGCGTGCATTGGCCGACCTGAAGAAGATAGCGATAATCCCGTCTATAGCCGCAAAGAACGAAGGCATTGAGGAGTGTTCCGAGATGGTTCTCGGAATGTTAGAAGCTATCAACTTGGAAGCAACGCTGCATGCAACTTCAGGCTCTCCAGTCGTGACTGGCCTGTATGACGCTGGTGCAAGCCGAACTCTGATGTTCTACAATCACTACGATGTGCAGCCGGCCGAACCATTAGAACTCTGGGAGAGCCCTCCTTTTGAACCCGATGAACGCGATGGACGCATCTTTGGAAGAGGCGTTGCTGATAACAAGGGAGATCTCATCACACGTATCTGGGCGGTCAAGGCATTCTTGGAGACAGGAACGAGGATTCCAGTGAACATCAAGTTTGTCGTCGAAGGAGAGGAGGAGATTGGAAGCATCAACCTCCAAGATTTTACGAGGAAGAACGAGGAGTTTCTAAAGGCTGACGGTGGAATCTGGGAGTTTGGGGGCTCGGACTACGACGGAGTCCAACAGGCCTGGCTTGGACTCAAGGGCATCTTCTATGTCCAGCTTGAAGTTGAGAAACTCTCTCGAAACGTGCATTCAAGTATGGGAGGGATTCTCCCTTCAGCACCACAGAAACTGGTAGACGCGCTGAACTCGTTGAAAGGTCCTGACAATCAGATTCTCATTGACGGATTCTACGATGGTATACAGCCTTTGTCAGAAGCAGAGTGGGAAGCCATTGACAAGATTGACCTTCACGAGGAAGATATGAAGGAAGAGTATGGGATAAGTCAATTCCAGAATGGTCTAACAGGTCGAGACCTCAAGGAAGCTGTCTACGGAGCTCCCAGCAGCTCCATCTGCGGGCTCACGAGCGGCTATCAAGGAGAAGGTTCGATGACTGTCCTTCCTGGGAACGCGTCCGCCAAGGTGGACTTTCGACTCGTTGAGAATATGAATCCCCTAGATATCCAAGAGAAACTACGTAGACATCTTGATGCCCATGGATTCACGGACGTAAAGATAGCTTGGTCAGAGGGATATGCAGCTGCGAAGACTCCCGTCGATCACCCCTTTGTGGACGTTGTCAGGAGGGCCAATGAGAAAGTGTTCGGAGAGCTTCGAGTCCATCCCACAAGTTCAGGCTCAGGACCGCTATACCTCTTCAAAGATCACGTTCCTATGGTTTCAGTCGGTGTTGGTGACGTCGAATCTAGAGCCCATTCTCCCAATGAGAGTATCAAGGTGGAGAACTTCTTCAAGGGGATGAACCGAATAGCCCTGATAATGGATGAGCTGAGCCGCTGGTAGTTGCTGCCAATGCGACCGTTTTCGAGTTTCAGGGAAGAGGCGGCTGGATTTGCACATCCTTCTCCCACTCTACTTCGAATGCATACTCGATCGTAAGCTCCTTCTCCGCTTCTACCGTCACTTCCCACTCAAGCACGCCTAACTCACTCTTCTTCATGGGAATTCGCATTGGTTTCAACTCCACCTGTATCTTCTCAGAGTTGCTGTGTGGGATTCTATCGACGACTCGCATCTCAATGGGCTTCTTAGAGAAGCTCTCTATCTCCAGCCGATACTCGTATCCTCTTCTCCGCTTTCCTCGCGACAAGCCAGCCTTTTCAGTGTCCTTACCGGCCAGCTTCTTCTCTGCCTTTACATCGTAGGCTGTTCTTGTTCCAAGCCTGAATGTTTCCCTTGGAGCAATCAGACCAACGTTTGTTTCTCCGAGGAAATCGCCTGCCGCGTATACCTTGACTGTTCCGGGGAGCATTACTGAATCCGCGTTTGTGATTTCATCTTGGGCAACGACTTCCGGCATCGCATACGCATTCCAGTAGTAGAGCCTTCGAGAGTCAAATGATTCCTCAGTCAGTGTTATAGGCTGGGGTTCGTCGCCAGAGGGTATAGAGACCTTCCCTGGGACTTCGTAGATTATGGTGCCACTCAACGTTTCCGAAGCAGTAGCATACGTTTCTTCAATCTCTGGTTCCGGTTCATATGCGATTTGCTCTTCCTCTTTCAGTATGTCAAGACCTTCATCTTCATCGTAGTATTCAGCTGCTTCTGGAGCACCTTTAGCGACGACACCCAATCGACCTCCGTAGCCGACTGTAGGAGAGAGCGTGTCCAGATAGAATGGAGATGCTTTGACGGCCTCTACTCTGCGGGCAGATGCAGTTGACACAATCAAACCCACGTCCTTCCAGTCCTCAATTGTCTGGTTGTGTACCAATGCGATCCTCTTCAGGTCTGAGGTTCCATCTCCGATGTCCAAATCGTATGTAGGCGACCAACCCGCCCTTCCGAGCTGGTAGGTTACTTCCAATTCTACGTCTGAGTCTTCTTTGACATCAAGGGTCACCTGGACTTCCTTTGTCGCAATGGTTCTTCTCTGCCCTTGGATTCTGTCAATGTTGGCATGAATCACCTGAATCTTGATAACTACTTCTTCTAGTTTCTCGTTTAACTCTCTCAGTTTCTTTCTGACGTCATTAAGCATCTTGACCATGGTCTTGTCCATCTTGTCGAGATTCTCTATACTAGACTCACCTGCGGCGTACCACTGTCCAAACTCTGTTGAAAACTGCTCTGCTATTGAGGTGAGATGCACAAGCCTTGTTTGCTGCTGTTCGATGTCATCGGTGATCCGTTTGCGCCCCCTCTCAAGCCCATCGAGCTCCTCTCTCATCGAGGCGAGGTCGCCTTCCGGTTCGAATACCTCAGTTCTGCTCTTGACATCGATGCCCTTCAGGACCGCTGCTCCACGGCCTTTCACTCTGAAGCTGTCACTGTGTGCGTACTGGGAGATGCCTTTCACCAGCACGATCTGCTCTCCAGCAGCCAGATGGTATTCTCCAGAGCGTGTGACTCTTGCTCCATCGCGAAACACAGTGACGTTGGTGATTTCTGCTTCTATCTCAGTTGGCATTCCAACTCCTCCTTATGGCAGTGGGGGCGTAATCACAATATCACGATCCCATTCCACGACAAAGTCGTAGACTATCTCCTTCTTCTGCTTAGGCTCGATATCGAAGAGCCACTCGACTACGCCAAGCTCATGCTCCTTGGCATTCAGTCTGTCCCAATCGATCTTTACCTCAATAGACGGAGTGAGACTGTGGGGTACTCTGTCGAACACCTGCACTTTCACAGCACGCTTGGAGTAGCTCTCGATCTCAAGTCTGTACCTGTAAGCCCTCTTCAGTTTCGATCTAGTGATACCCGCTTTCTCGACTTCACGCTCTACAAGATTCTTGGATGCCTTCACATCATATGCCACTCGCGTACCGAGCTTGAACTTCTCCCTCGGACTGACGAGATCTATGGCTGACTCGCCTATGTAGTCACCCTCAGCATAGACCTTGGCCTTCCCCGGAAGGAGAACTGTGCTTCCGTTCTCTATCTCGTCCTGCGCGACCACCTCGGCCATTGCGTCTGTGTACCAGTAGTGAACAGTTGTTGAATCAAACTCCTCTTCTATCAGTGTGACTGGATGCCTATCGTCATCAAAAGGGATTGTCGCGGGCTTGGTCATCTCATAGATGGAAATGCCTGAGGCGGCCTCAGTAGCTTCCGCGAATTCCTCTTCTATTTCAGGTGGGTGCGCAGGAGGAGGTGGGGCGGCCAGTGCCGCAGCCGCTTTCATTGCGGGCCGTTTGTCCCTCTTAGCTATACGCATACCAGCCATTCTCTCAGCTTTCATCCTTCTCATCATATCTG
>JBHLPB010000151.1:0-6416 GCA_048939905.1 Promethearchaeota archaeon | reverse complement strand
CCTGGGCCGTGCCTACATGACCGGCCGTGAGGTCGCAACCCTCACAGGCGTAGTTAGAAAGCTTAGAAACCTTGTCAGAAGGAGTGGTTGAAGATACTGAACGTTCTGGACTCTCTTGACATGATTACGCCTAAGGACTTCTTGTTTCAGGGTGTTCATTGGATATTAGAGATAATTCTCCTAGTCCTTCTAGGTCTGTTTCTCTGGGTATGTGTTTGTGTTCGGTCAATCCGCTACTTCTGGAAGTTTCCAATGCCGGCCTTTGCCGGGAATGCGATTGCTGCAGGCCCGTACAGGAATCGAGCACAGCCACCATCGATGGTTGTTGAGGCAATCAATCCTAGACCGGGAATGAATGTTGTCGAGATAGGATGTGGTTCAGGCCTCTATACCGTGGCAGTAGCAAAGGCAGTACAACCCGATGGAATGGTGTATGCGGTTGATATCCAAGAGGGAATGCTAGAGAAGCTGAAGAATCGCATGAAGAGAGAAGCCGTTGAGAACATAACTCCTGTTCTAGCAGATGCGGAAGGTCAGATTCCTCTTGAAGATGGGATAGCTGATGCAGTATTCTCTGTGGCCGTTATGCCGGAGATTCCAGATCCCATAAAGGCAATGCATGAGGTCAGAAGACTAATGACTGAAGATGGAGTGTTCGCAGAGGCGGAATTCCTATTGGACCCAGATTTTCCACTAAGACGGACGGTTGTGAAGTGGGCAAGCGAAGCCGGCCTCGTCTTAGACAGGCAGATTGGTAGTGCATTCCGCTACGTGCTCGTGTTCCATAAGAAGTCATCACCTGTGTAAGGCGGAGAAACTCTCTGTCAGCACTGACGAGTATCGTTCCCAGTTCCTCACTCGCTCGTCTAGTAGTTGGTATCCGAAGGTGATCATCCCTTCGATACCAAAATCAAGCCCCGACAGGATGTATATGAAAGGAATCCTTCCGAATCGAAAGGACATCCGTCGCTGAAGATGGGAATCGATCATTCGGGGGTATGTCTTGAGCACCGATGTCAGAAACTCCGCACCTTCCCTTTGAAAGAGAAAGTCTGCTGCGGGGTCATACATGCCTGCTTCTTCAAAGTCAATGATGCCTGTCACTTCGAACGTTTCTGAATCAACTAGGATGTTTGAGGTGTCAAAGTCACCATGGGCCAGAACTGGCTCAAACTTGAAATTCTCATCATGGTCAAGGAAGTCGCGGAAAAGCCTAGAACTCCACCGTTTATGCGTAGGGGTTATGTTCGGGTATACAATCTCTACGACTCGGTCGTAGAATCTGCTCCATTCCTTGCGATCAGATTCTGGGTCAAACGGCGAGCCCTGCATTCCCGGGGATATGTCATGAATATCCAGACTATGCAGTTCTCCGAGAAATCTGCCTGCGTGTTCGGCAATGCTCTGTCGTTCTTCGGCAGGCACAGTTGAGTAAAGCCCTGTCAGCGATGAACCAGGTATCTTCTGATATCCCATGTAGGGGGTTTCTGAGTCAGCATCAACAAACAGCGGCGCGGGAATTCTGACGGTTATGCGGTTTCTGAGGCCATTCAGCACCTCGACCTCTCGTCGGATCAGTCTGCTTCTTTCCTTGACAGGAAGAAATGTGCTCGGGAAGCGGAATACGTACCTGCCCTCAACCTCATAGACATTATGAGTTCCGTGATACAGAAAGATGACAGATGGACTCTCTATGTGAGGGAAGATCTCCCGGACTATCGAAACGACAGTTGACATGTCAATGTCCGGCGGGACGTTCTCTTCATACATCATGTATGGAAATCACCTAGAGCAATGAGAATATCGTCATACGACTCATCTTGGACTCGTCTTGATATTCAATGGCCTGCATATATAGAATAGTAAGAGGCTAGGAACCATACCCGAGTTTCTTCTTGAGCTGGGGGTCAATCTTGTCAAAGTTGATCTTGCATGGAGTTGGCATCTTTGGTGCAGCCTTCTTCAGAGCCCTCATTGCCTGCTGAATATGCGCTCTATCAGTTCTGATAGTGATGAGTGCTTGGTTAGGGCGGATTCTTGCTGCCACACCAATGACCTTTCCGAAGGCCTTTCGCATGCCATCCTGAACACGGTCTGCACCAGCACCTGAGATCATCTTGTTCTCACGAAGATAGTGGTATGGTTTCACGCGTATTCTGAGATGGTAGTTCTTCCTGCCGACAGTCTTGGTCATGTGCCGGTTCGAGGCGATACGGGCTGCCTCCAAGGCTTGGTGCCGAATCTGGCATCTCTCAAGGCCAACTAGGGAGAGTTCTACCTCGAAGTCACCACCGGTGTTGCCCATGTCAAAGCTGACTATTCTACTAGCTGGTTGACGATGGATATACCGCTTCCTCACAAATGGCGGCCTATCAGCCTCTCGATAACAATGACCGGGTCGCTTTCCCATTTCGTTTCACCTATCAAATATGGTCTTGAGTGACCAGACTCAACGTCACGCCCTGAAGTTCGAATAAAAGGATTATGGCATGGTTTCTTCTTCATTTCAGCGGGAAACTCAGAGAGAAGGGCTACCAGCCACGAATCAATCGTATGATCAGTTCAAACAGTGCGATGTAGAAATTGCCGCTTGGGGGTGCAATGAATGCATCTGATACATGGAAATACGGGCGAAGTACCCAAGCAAGCTGTGTCCCCACAAAGGCAAGCACACAACTCCCAATGACCATGGCCAGCACCCAACGCTTGTTCTCCCCGTGAATTCGACTGAAGCCCTGCAACAGGTAGCTCACAGCGGTCATTCCCGATATCGCGAAGAAGAGCACATTGATCAGGACTGTGAAACCGTACGTTGTGAATGTGCGCTCAGGGGTTGTGAGAGTGAAGAATAGGGTCACAGGAAAGAAGGCCATGAGCATCATAGTAAGAAGACTGATGCTTACCATGAACAGCACAGTGAGCTGTCTTAGACTCAAGTCACCTCCAAGTATACCGTTCAGAACGTAGTAGGTCGGCAGTGAAACATAAAGTGACACGAGAAGAAGCAGAGGTATCTTGATGGCATCATATAGAATCTGGAGTCCGCCGGCGTAGAAACCCATCACAATACCATATACAGCACCAAACAGCAGGGTGGCAATGGTCGAAGCGATAAAATACTCCTTGAGATTCTTCTCATCTTGGATGCTCTTGTAGACTGCTTCCCGATTTCTGATGAATAGGCTCAGGGTTTCCAGCAGGGTCTGAATGTTCAACAGAGACACCTCCTGAACCTCAAATACTCTGTAGATGCTCGGATATAAGACCTTCAATCGAAGAACGTGCGTACTATGTCCTACTCTGGAGGGAAGACTAAAGGGTGTCCTATGACCAGAATTCAGTTCTAGGAGGACGTGAAAGTAATGACAGTGAAGTTTGGTGTGCATATCGAGCCGCAACTAGGGTACGACTACAAGAACGCTGAACTCATTGCCCTCGAGGCCGAGAAACTGGGTTACGACTCGTTCTGGGCAAGCGACCATCTGTTCTGGGATGAACAGTCAGAAAACAGAAACTGCATGGATGCATGGACTCTGCTTGCAGCCCTTGCTTCAAGGACAGCAAAGATCCGACTTGGCACTCTCGTTACGTGTAACTCCTATCGCCACCCCCCGTTGCTGGCCAAGATTGCCGCCACCGTTGACCTAATCTCCAACGGCAGACTGTTCTTCGGCTTTGGCGCAGGGTGGAAAGAAATCGAGTACAACGCGTATGGTTATGCCTTTCCTCCAATCGGAGTACGCATGGACCAGCTGGAAGAGGCCATTCAAATCATTAGACTCCTATGGACTGAGGACAAGCCAAGCTTTGAGGGAGAACATTACAGGATCAAGGATGCCTTCGCAGCCCCGAAGCCTGTCCAGAGACCCACGCCACCAATCATGATAGGTGGTGATGGTGAGAAGAGAACCTTGAGAGCTGTGGCCAAATACGCGGACTACTGCAACCTATTCCCTAGACCCAATCTAGAGCACAAGTTGAATGTCTTGGAGAAGCATTGTGAAGCAGTGGGAAGGAACTTCAATGAGATTGGCAAGAGCCTGTTCGTGATGACCTACGGAGTATTCGTCACCGAGTCTGAGGAGGAAAAGGAGGCTTGGTTTGCCAAGGTTTCAGAAGAGTTCGGAAGACCCATTGAAGAGATTAAAGAGCGGCAACAGGACGGATGGCCTGGGTCATGGGTTGGTGACGCTGACGAAATAAGAGAACGATTTCAGCATTTCGTTGATATGGGCTTCGACTACTTCCAAGTGATGTTCCCCGGACTTGGAGAGGACTATGTGGAGGCTAGCAAGACATTCTCTCAAAGGGTGATGAAGAAGCTCTGAATGGCCAATGCAGGGGCTAGACCCCTGCTTCGTCTAGCGCCTATTTCTCTGTCTTAACTCTTGGATCAGATACAACCTGAATCGGATTGCCTTCGGTGTCCTCGATATCGAAGTAAGACACCATGTCGGGGATGTCCACAATTTCACTTGCATCCACCCCGTTCTTACCTAGGTACTTCCTGGTTACATCTAAATCATCTACTACAAGCGTCAGAGTACCTGAGCCACGGTCAAGCTCGCCCTCTTTCTTGAGGTTGAGTCCCAACTTCGCACCGCTTATGGGCAGGTTGAACTCAGCCCATCCGACTTCTTCACCGCCATCCCAAGTCTTCTCGAACCCCAGGATTTCCTCATAGAACTTCTTTGCTCGATTGAAGTCCTTTACGTCATACTGGAAGTATACCGATTCTTTGCTGTATGGAACTGGATATTTGTCTGTCATTCAAGCCAACCTCTCAATAGATTAGTTAACTATTGTTGACTGGTGAAGAAGATAAGTGTTCGCCTAGACCCTAGTCCTGACTGGAATGCAATCATTGATAGCCAACAAGCTGCTTCATTTTGCATACACCATCGTGGTGAATGGTGACAGAGGAGTGTGAATGACATCTCGAGAAGTAGCGGCAGACTCGCAGCTGGGATCATAGTTCTAATCATCGGAGCTGCAATCTTTGTTGACGACCTTCATGACTTTGTGCCCGGAACAGACTGGTTACACTGGCTACCAGACTTTCCGCCGTTAATCATAGGAGCCTTTCACCTGGAGCATCTATACATCGGTGCTCTGATCATGCTGGTTGGGCTAATCATAATGGCCCGCTCGTGATTCCGCTCAGGAATGGACTGCAGACTTCTAGCCCTTCAGCCTAGCAAGTGCACCCATAGTCAGTATTGGAAAGATTATGGTCGCATCGCCAATGACTGTTTCAAACAGGGCCTCTGTCTGCATCTTCTGCCAAGAAATCCCCTCCACAAGTGGCGCTCCGCCAAGGCTGCCTCCCTCGGGCCGATCAAGTGTGACTTGAACTGCCATATCAAGGCCACCCCTGAGAATTGTAGACCCCATTGTGAAATGCTTGGTGAGTCCTCCACCGAGTATGATGGCCCCTGTTCTCTTTGCCTCGGTCACAATCTCACCGAGAATCCTAAGATCCTTCACAAAATCAAGACTGAACTGCTTCATTGTGCTGTAGGTGTACATGTGAAGCCCCAGCATTGAGTCCATGAGACCGGGTGAGAATATCGGAACGCTGTTCTGGGCCGCTTGGAACACTACTGAATCCTTGTCGGTCAGGGTCTGCCCAAGCTGTGCTAGGAACTCGCTGGGTGCCAGACCTGTCATCTTTTCGGCAGGTAGGGAGTCAAGAAAGTCATACACTCTCTTCTCAAGTGTTTCAAAGTGCTTCTCTTCAACATAGAGGTCAGCAATTCGACCCATGCCCGCATCTCTCAGCTGCTGATCGTTTCTGTCGCTGGGAACCCGGTGGTGTATGCCGCCATATGCCTCAACAAGATCGTGAACGATATTTGCACCGCTTGTGACTATGGCGTTCACCTTTCCCCGACCCACCAAGTGACTCACCAGTTTCCGTAGACCTCCAGGGACCATAGGGCCAGAGAGTGATAGAAACTTGAAACAGTCGGGGTCATTGAACATCCGTGCAACTATGGAAACTGCTCTTCCAAGTCTACCCGCACCAAGGACTCCAACCTCCTCCATGGCTTCCAGTAGTCCATTGATAGAATCAATATGTGTGGGATCTATATGATGAACAGGTTTCATTAAGGCCACAGAAATCGAGAGCCCGAGGTTTCGAGATAAGTATTCTGGGGCAAGAGGGAAAAATGCGAGTCCGAGTCATTTCCGGGAGGGCTTGCCTCAGACCCGCATAGCCCAAAACGAATCGAGTATGACTGTTGTTGGAGTAAGCTCGATTTAGCATTTCGGCCTGCAGGGGTGGGTTTCCCAGAACTGAACAGTTGTGGAGGGGGCGGCGAAAGTAATTCACTCGCGCGCACTTCAATACCTTTTAAACAATCACAGCGGTTCTTTACACTATGCAGAGTGTTGTTCAGGTCTACTCCTTC
>JBHLPB010000150.1:0-6449 GCA_048939905.1 Promethearchaeota archaeon | reverse complement strand
GCTGCTTTGTTTGTATTTGGATTCCTCGGAGCAATCCTAGCGTTCTGGTTCTTCGGAGTATTGAACTACGGTGTCTTTGTCGTTGGCAGCGAAATACTGTGGACCCAAATGGCGATTCTGGCCCTCATAGGAGCTATCACTGGGACTGCAGCAGAGTTGGTGAGTCCGAAGGGGACAGATAATGTGTTGTTGCCTCTTGTTAGTTGTGTGGTGATTCTTCTCGCAGGATTGTCGCTGGGTGTGGTAGTTCTCTAGTACTATCTCCCGGGGTCAACGATTAGGCGATAGTAGTAGGTGAAACCAGCAGTGTCGCTCTCTCGGAGAATGCGGACAACTTGGCCTGCCTTAGCGCCCAAGACCTTGGCTGCCGGATCATCTCTATGTATGCGAGGCAATTGAGACTTCTCGATTCCGTAGTGTTCCAGAACCAACTTCACCTCTTCTTCGTCAGCAATGACATGTGCAGGAACAAGCTCATGCCCAAATAGGTCGAAGGATGCATATCCACCCTCCACTAGCTCTACTCTGCTTTGACGAGCTAGTTTCTTTGCCGCAGGAGTCACTCTGGAACTGCCCACTAACATCCCCTCTTGGGCTGCTACCTCCTCCATGTCCTTGGTCAGCTCTCTCACTACAGCTACGCCCACGACCTTGGGCTCCTTGAAGACCCATAGCAAAGACCGAATAGTCACATCATCGGACTCTCGTCTGGGATGCATAACATACTTGTCGTCATACTCAAGGAGCTCGTCAACTGTATACCCTCTCAATGTGAGAAGGCCCCTAGTTTTCAGAATCAAGCTGGGAATCTCAACCAAAATGCAAACACCCGAAGATACAGTCCAATCCGGAGCGTTTGATATAAAGATTCCCAAAGGAATCACATAGTCAATGAACGAAAAGCATGAGTCGCGCTAATGCAGCTCATCAGGAGCCTACAACAAGTCGGTAGTAGTACACAGAACCGGCAGTATCGCTGTTTCGCTCAATTCGAATGACCTGTCCCGTCTTTGCTCCGAGAACCTTGGCCGCTGGGTCGGACCTCAGAATGCGAGGGATTTCATCACGTGTAATCCCATAATGCTCCAATAGGATTTTCACTTCACCCTCATCTGCAATACTGTGGGGGGGAACAAGCTCATGGGAAAAGAGGTCGAATGAGGCATAGGTACCTTCAACCAGCTCGACCCTTGTTTCCAGAGCGAGCTTCTTGGCTGCTGGAGTAAATCTCATTCCACCAACAATCATACCCTCGTGAGATGCCGTTTCTTCCATCCTCTTGACCAGGTCCTTTACAATCGCGACTCCCACTACTCGTGGCTCTTTGAGTATCCAGACTAGAGACTTGATGTCACCGTCTTTGGTGTGCCTGACAGGGTACATCGCATAACTGTCTTCGTATTCCAGTATTTCATGGACACTATAGGATCTTAGAGTCAGTAGGTTTCTCGTCTTTAGTATGATGCTGGCTAGCTCTACCATGAAGGAACCATCCCAGAAGCTCTACGCGTCGGCGAATCCAGTCAACATATAAACATTGCCAACTGACCGCACAGATTGGTAGTCTATTCCTCATACAAACGCATGGGTTGGTTGCAGCATACGAGCGTCCCGACACCAGATTTCTCAACCTTCACTACTTGCTGACATATGTCACAGACATAAATCGCTCCTTCCTTTGCCATAGAATCAGTACTCCACGAATTATAGCCGCTCTACAACTCAGACACGTTTTATGGCTTTCTGGTGGCATCAAACCAAGTCACGCACAATGGCGATGAATTCATAGGCAATGCACTTATACGGCAGTACTTTCATGCTTTGTCGAGGTAAGAGGCGATTCTATTGGCCGGGCTTACTAAGGGAATGATTGCTGACGTCAAGAAGAAGAAGGCGATTTCACTTCCTGAGGACTTCTTCAACAATCCTGAGCTCAAGGGCATGAGGGCCGCAATGGTGATCTACTTTGAGCGTTCAGGTGAGATACGACTCATCCCCATGATGAGGGACGGCGGGGCACGTGTCAGATTGGAAGTCGAGAAAGTGAATCCGGCCTTGATGCAGACAATGACCCAGCTGTTCAAGCAACACGATTTGAAGGTCCTCTTCACCACCGGATTCTGCTTTGAAGAGAACCGGTGCGTCTACGAAGTCTATTTCGCCGCCGACGAGATTAGAGAGAAGGAACCCACGATCCGCCAGACAATTGAGAGCATTCCCGGCCTATATGATGCAGAGTTTGAGATCCTCGAGATTGGAGTAGAGTGGTAAGGTCCAGTCTCTCTTTCACAGATAGCCATTAGAATCAGGAGATGTAAGACCGAGCCATTCTAAAGGATTCGAAGGGCGACATTCTCCTTTACCGCTGTGTCAACAAGCTCTAGTTTCACTTTCAGAAGGGTTTCCAGATACCCCTGAATGAACGGTGCGGGATAATAGGGACTGCCAATTACAATCAGGTCATCATGCGTCTCGAATGATCCCCATCCATAGTCCTGCAGGAGACCAATTATCAACTCCCTGCTCTCAGCGTCCTTGGGATCGCCTCCTCGGTATAGTCGCACGACGTCAGAAACAGCAGCCTGACTTCCGGCAGTGACCCCAAGCTCATATTGGTCCGAAGGTGTTAGCTTGGAGAAGAAGAGAGATGTCATGGTTTCAGACTCAAGTGCAGCTCTGAAACCACTGACATATAGTCCCCGCTCATTCCACTTGTGGACTGAGTAGTCCAAGTACCATCGCACAGCGTCTTCAATCAACTGGGCTCTTGACCGGCCTACTCGGTCATGGACAAGCTCATCGATTCGACCAACCAGTGCTTGGCTCATAGTGACACTGATAATCTTCTTCTTGAGTAAATCTGTGATCTCAGTAAGCCTTGCCTCTTCTGCAGCAGTGCGTTTCGTCTTGCCCTCCAGTCTGGATTTCTCTTTCATCAGGACGCTTTCCTCGAATCTGAGCGACAAACCCAAGTAACCTCCAGTTGCCACTTCGAAACAGATGCTCTACACACTCATATTGTGTATTCACATCTACGGGGTCTTGATAGTTCCACATCCAACCAAGTATATGAACCCTTTGGGGGGCGGTTCTCTTCACACATTTGTACACGGAAACCTTAATCATAGAGCCACAAAGGAAACCCCAGAGTTGTGACTCATGGAATACTGTGAGCTTTGGTTGGAAACAGAAGACCACAAGTTTCGAGTCGCCCTGCTAGCCCCTGATAGCTTTGAGGTGCCGGAGGGGTTCAGTCTCCTGAGCTCATCGGATCCGTCGGGAAAGATGCTCTACGTATCAGAATGGTATCCGGGGATTGTGAAGGCGAAGGACCATATCAATGACGCAGCACGATTCTACAGCGATCGCTCAGAGAAGTTCCTGTTCTTCAGAGAGATAAGACCAGCCAGTTCAGCATAGTCTTGAGTTGGCTTTTACAGGTAGGTAGGCAAAAAGGAAGATGGAGGGGCCGTTTGCCCCTCTGCATTGCACGGCTATGGCCATGGAACTCCAAAGCCAACAAGTGCCGGGTTCAGGAAGATGATGATACCTATCCCGATTGCCGCAAGACCAATCAAGACAATGACTGGCGTTGCAGCAAAGACCTTCCCAATGAGTTGAATTAGCTTAATCAGAATACCGCTAAGCAGATACACCACCGCGAATATGACGAAGGCAATCACGGCCATCCATTTGAAGGAGATGACCTGTGTTATGATTTCGCCAATGATGGGGTCTCCGGCCATGGGAGCGAGAATCCCGTACAAAGTGAAAGTCCCGAATAGCGCCAAACCCAAAGCCAAGAGTAAAGCGATCGGGAATTTCGATAATAGCCTCATGCTTAGCGCGAATCCTGCTAATATGAGGACCCCGGCAACGATGATTGCATCAGGGTTGGCCGCATATACCACGTAACCCACACACATGTCCAAGATGCCCACGAAGAAGCCTAGGTATGTGCTAATAGCCACGAGGCCGTCAAAAATGGTGCCAAGAAGCGGAACTGGGTCGGTGATGTTCTCAAGTAGCCAGGCGGCTGCCAGAACACCGGAACCGATGAGCACCCAGGCCACGACTTGGTCATTCTGGAAGAAGGCCACTATCTCATCGAGAGTGAGGTCTAAGAACTCCAATTGAAGCATGGTTTGCACCTCTTGCTTACTGAAACGAAGGTTCACATCGTTTCTAAAAAACTATTCTCACGCAATCTCGAGTCCCAATATTGCCGATGCCAGCATGAACGAAATCCAAAACAGCAGTCCGCAGACGACTGCCACAACCAGAGGCCGGCTACCGTCGACCATCCGAGTATTCACGTATCCCGTGGACAGTGTCGTGATTAATAGAGTAGCAAAGAGGGGTGCGATGTCGACAATACCCATAGTACCCGGCGTGAATGAAGAACCTCCATTAAACAGCGACCCAATGAAAAGGAAGGGGGATAGGGCGGCAAGAAGACCGAGAACCGCAGAACTCGTCAAGCCGAGCAGGTAGACCTTCAGCCTCTGAGCTGCTATGATGGACTCCCGTTCCTTCGCAACCGAGGAACGCTTCACAAGCCGCGCGGCTATCCGAGAAATCCGCTCACCCGCTGCAACTGCCGAAGCCTCACACATGATAGGAATCATGCCAAGCAGATTTGCCACTCGCTGACCCTTAGCTAGTCCGACTGAAACAGAGAAGGCTTCCTGCATGCTCTTTCCTCCCCAGTAGATGGAGTTGATTGCTGGATCTACTAGCCGACGTATTTCAGGGCCGACTTCCTCCCTAAGTGCAGGTATGGACACCTCCAGTGTGTCTCCAGACCTCAGCCGCTCTCCCAGCAGGATTAGGAGATTCAGGAACTCATCATATTCTTCTATGATTTCGGATTGAGGGGGTTGAAAGACACCTGTCTTGCTCGGTCTGTCAAAATAGACTGAGAAACGACTGGTGAATCTCGATTTGAGAAGTGCGTTCATGGCAACGAAGAGAGGCACTAGCAATAGGACGACCGTGTTTGTCGCATAACCAGAGAGGGACACGACAAGAGTCACCATAATGGGGACATAGGTTGCCAGGGCTGCAACAACAAGAAGTCTACTTTCTAGCTCTAGATTCCTCTGACGTAGTGTCATGTCGGCCTCAAATGACTCGCCTGAGAGAAGATCAATGAGGTCAGTCTTCTGTTCCAGCGAGGACAATATACCCAGAATGTATCTTCGCAAGTCGTCAGAAGGTTGGTTCTTCGCGAATTCTGACAAACAAGTTTCAGGTGGTACACCATCATTGATTCTGCGAATCATTCCCTTGAAGACTTGAGACAGATAGGGATGCCCTGACTGTGCCACCATTTCGATGGCGTCGAAGATTGTGCCCCCTGACTGGAACACCAACACAAACTGCTCGAAGACAAGATCTGCTTCTTCCGATAGGCCAAGCTTGTAGCTGTTCATCTTCGTCACAGGATAGGAGACTACAGCGTAGTAAGACACGACAGCCATCAGGAGAGCCAATGGTGTCGCGATGATGACGTGCACCTGAAATAGAATCATTGCCGCGAGAGTGCTAAGGACCACCAAGAAAGAGAGCAGGTAGGCGGCAGAGACTACGCCTTGCATGGTCACTTGCATGATTGGTTCCAAGAATCCGACTGCTTTCGACAGTTCCCGGTCATCCTTACGGGCACCCAGTGACGAGAAGATGGGAATCCTAGAACTGATTCTGCAGAGACTCTCGTAAATCACGGTTCTAGTCCTCTAGTAGCTAGGCGAGTGACTCATCTCTTAAATTCCCCGCTACTCTTGGAATAGAAGAAATAGAAGAAGAGCCCAGGGCCACCAGGATGGTTCTTAGTAGCCCTAGGGCATCAAATCTGCTCTATCTACGTCGGACCAACACAATGACTCCAACAACGCCGACGCCTAGAATGAGGAGGAAGAATACTCCACCTCCAGCAGTCCCAGCCAAGTTCGTATAGGCCACGTACACTGGGTCTTGTTCCACTCGCAGTCCGTTCCATTCAGGGAAGGTGACTCCGTACCACCATTGGCTATTGTGGAAGGCCGTGCCCGCGTGGGCAACTAGGTCGGCTGGACCTGTGTACATTGCTCTTACCTGAGCCGACAGGCCATATGCCATGTGCGCAAACAGCCAGACAGACAGAGGAGCCTGCCATGCAATCAGCAAGAAGTCACTGGCTCTTGCACCCAGCAGAGTGTTGAGTGCAGTTTCTGAAGCGGAAACAGTCGTCCAAGGATCTGTCGACTCGTTGATCAGGGCATATTCTCGGCCAAGGCCAATATCAAACGCTCGTTCGTCATCGTTTCCGATCTTGATTGCGATGTCGTCGTCCAGTGGAGTTGTAGAAGTTGGCGCACTGATGGTGTTGCCGTCCGTTGCGCGGGTCACTGTATATCTTGAAGTGAATATTGATAGATAGTGAACCGCCGTTATCTTCATGGAGGGGA
>JBHLPB010000149.1:0-6518 GCA_048939905.1 Promethearchaeota archaeon | reverse complement strand
GGTGAGGTGCAAGAGAAGGTCATTGAAATCTTGGAGATGGCCAGAGAGAGGAGGTCGTTGATCACTGGTAGAGATCCGAGAGGATTGGCAGCAGCTGCCATATACATTGCTTCCATACTCACAGATCATAGAGTGACTCAACGCGATATCGCTATGGCGGCAGGCGTCACCGAGGTAACTGTACGCAATAGGTACAAGGAATTGGTGAACAAGCTAAACATCACAATGGCTCCGTGATAGAAAGAATGCGCACGCAAAAAGCACGCAGATGTGGTGTGGGACTGGGTCCCCATCACCCGACCCTAGGAGGGAGAAAAGGATAGCATCCAGAACATATCAGAAAAGGAATCTGAACAGAACAGAAGTAGACAGAGTAGCTGACTCTACGTGTCCCGATTGTGGGAGCACAGAGTCGATCTACGAAAACGGTGAGTTGGTCTGCACTCAGTGTGGGCTAGTGTTGACAGACCATCGCATCGATACAGGACCTGAATGGAGAGCCTTCACGGCGGACGAGAAGAACGCGAGAGCGAGAACTGGTGCGCCCACGAGCCTCGCCATTCACGATAAAGGACTCTCCACGATGATCGATTGGAGAGACCATGACTCAACAGGCAAACGGTTCACTGCCTCGCAGCGAGCTCAGATCTACAGACTGAGAAAGTGGCAGAGACGAACCAGAGTCCACAGTTCTCTTGAACGGAATCTTGCGCAGGCAATGACAGAGCTTGACAGGCTCGCCTCACAGATGGGCCTGACAAAGACAATCAAGGAGAATGCAGCAAGTCTGTACAGAAAACTGATTCTCGGGCGCTATGTGAAGAGTCGCTCCATTGATGCCATGGTTGGAGCAGCAGTCTACGCCGCATGCAGACTGCTGGAATCGCCAAGGTCCCTGGAGGAGATTGCCAACCACAGCAGAGTAGGCAAGAAGAAGCTGGGAGCTTCGTACAGGCTCCTTGTGACGAAGCTTGGTATTAGAATGCCGGTGTCAGAACCAGCCAACTATGTGCCCAGACTTGTTTCAGACTTGGGCCTCCCAGGTGAGGTTCAGCTGAAGGCCCTCGAAATCATTGAGCAGGCTAAGGCCAGCAGGGGGCTTGTGAGTGGTAGAGACCCGAGGGGACTCGCTGCAGCTGCAATATACATTGCATCGATTCTAACAAACAATCGAGTGACACAGCGCCAGATAGCCCAGGCGTCGGGTGTCACTGAAGTCACGATTAGAAACAGGTACAAAGAGCTCGTATCTAGACTCGAGATTACAATGATGCCCTAGACTCATGAGGCTGCACTTGCGCAGCCTCTCTCTACTTTTCCTTTCGTGCATGAGAAGTTGGATGACTAGAGTCCGAGCGTGTCAAGGTGTTCAAAGAAAGACCGAGTCAGGAATGCACGATACTTGAAACCGCCCCATCCTGAGGCCTCCATCAGTTGTAGAGGCTCACCCAGCATTTCTTCACGCGACATTGTTCTTACATCGTATATCTCGTACGTATCGACAGCTCCAATCTCACCGCCAGTTGCTTCTGAAAGAAACACAAAAGACCTCCAAGGAATGGTGCCGTCTTCACAGACAACGTCGAGTCTTGAATCAAGCACAAAACGAAGAAGCTGTACTTCTAGGCCAGTTTCTTCATGCATCTCTCTCTTCGCAGCATCTTCGAGTGACTCTCCGAGATTTGCTCCGCCAGATGGTGCACGGTAGATACCTGTGTCGGCATAGGCGTGTTTCTGAATAACGACATACTCCTCTCCGCTGCGTATGAAGCAGGTTATGTCGTGATATCTCCCCTTCTTGGTACTCTGCTTCACAAGGTTGCATTCAAACTCGAGGAAGTCTGCAGCGAAATGAGTCTTCTTCGGAGCTCCGTACTTGGTAATGATGGCATCAAGTTCTTCTTGGTCAATGTCGTTCAGAGTTCTCGCCTACGGGCTCTCGGTCGGTCCCAGAGAAAAGGGTTCCGTTGGCTCGAAGCACTTTTACCGTCTTTTGTTCTATTAAAGAGGCCTGAAGGTTCGGAGGTAAGGTGGATGAAGAAGAGAGTCGGTGGCGTTCTGATAGAAACTTACCAGGGTGACATAACCGGATTGGAGGTTGATGCCATTGTCAACGCCGCCAATTCGGACCTCTGGATGGGAGGGGGTCTGGCGGGTGTCATCAAGAGGAAGGGTGGGGAGAGAATTGAGATAGAGGCATTGGGAAAAGGGCCGATTCGACCTGGTGAGGCGGTCATAACTACTGCGGGCATGCTGCCATCTCGACATGTCATCCACTGTGCCGGGATGCCACCCGGTGGAAAAGCAACATATTGGAACGTCCGTTCCTCGGCCAGTGCCGCCCTAGACCTTGCATGCGAGAAGAAGCTCGAAACTGTGGCGTTCCCCGCAATCGGTGCTGGAATCGGAGGACTCTCTGAAAAGGAGTCGACTAAGGCGATTGCTGAGGCTGTTGCTGAGTATACCAGAACAGCCAGATCAGTGAAGAGAGTGATTCTGGTCGGATTTGCCAAGGACGTTTGTGATGCTTTTGAAAGAGCAATGGACGAAGCGCTCATAGACCAAGTGATGGTCGATGTGTTGAGGGACGATGAATGACAGAGTGCTCGTTCGACACAATCAGAATCAAGGTCAGACTGGGACCGTATAAGGATGAGAAGCTCGACCTTGCGCTAATGTCTAGCAACGTGCTTGCGGGAGTAGATAGTGGTGCAGCGTCTGGAGGGCTCGGCATAACCATCCAGGAGCAACCTTCGGCAGAGAAAGCTGAGTACTGGCCAGTGCTAACGATGAATACTCCGGATAGGAGGTCAGCAATTTATGAAGCAGTCAAGAACACACTTGAAACTGCCGAGCGTGACGAGGTTGAACGGATAGGAATATTCACTTTGGGTCTAGAAATCGCACGAGTTCCCAGTTGGGAAGTTGCTGAGGAGATATCAAAGGCGGTCTATGACCACTCAAAGGTGACAACCCGTGCCACAGAAGTTGTTGTAGTAGCCAGTTCTCCAACTCAAGTGAGTTCTTTCCAGTATGCCTTGAACAACATCTCAGTCATTTCTTCTTGAGTCTGCGTTTTGCTGCCGATGCCGCTTCTACAAGCGGATCCCAGGTATCGCATATTGCCGGAGCATAGCAGTTCTCGAAATCGAATAACTCAGAGGCATCAACGTCATTCTGAATCCCTATTGTGAGGACGTTGAGTCTCATGGCGGCATCCTCAAGACCTACAAGCTGGCCCCCCACGAGTCTTCCTGTATCCTGGTTGAAGAAGGTCTTGACTTTGAGTTCCTTCCCTCCCTGATAGTATGGGGGCTTCGTGCTCCCCTTTATTGAACCCTTGACAATAGGAATCTCATACCGCTTGGCCATGTCTTCGGTCAGCCCTGTGCTTGCAATCTCGAGTCCAAACAACTTCGTCACCTTCGCTCCTACAATACCGACGAATCTCTCATCGCCTCCCGCTGCGTTTATTCCAGCCACTCTACCCTGTCTTACTGCAACGGTCCCCAAACCTCCTGGGGAGGGAGTCTTCGCAACGAAATCGAGATGCTCTGCGCAATCACCACAGGCGTACACATTATCAAGTGATGTCATCATTCTCTCATCGGTAGCGATTCCTCTCGAACTACCGATCTTCACACCAATCGTTTCCGCAAGATCTGTCACTGGACGGACGCCAGTAGCCACGACTACGAAGTCGGCGTCGATGGTTTGTTCCTCATCTGTGACTCTGTTCTTGACGACTACTCCACTAGGCCGTTCTTCTCCAAGAATCTCTTGGGCAGCCGTGTTCGTCAGAATCTCGATTCCATGACTACGGCAGTGTTCCTCAACGAGCTCAGCCATGTCAGGATCGACCATCGCAAGCAGGATGTGTGGCAGGAACTCGACCACTGTCACATCTAGTCCACGTTCGTGGAATGCCTCCGCAGCCTCCATCCCGACTAGACCGCCGCCCACAACGAGAGCCTTCTTTGCCCTATCAGCCTCAGCCGCAAGAGCCTTGGCATCATCCAATGTACGAAGACCGTACACACGTTCTTTGTCCAGCCCCTTGATTGGAGGGTCAGCATTCTCTGCACCAGTAGCGAAGACCAGCGCATCGTACTGAATAGTTCCTTCTCCTGCCTCTCCCGCAAAGGTCAGAGTTCGTGCAGAGTGGTCTATCTTCTTTACCGTTGTTCCAAGCTTGGCATTAATCTTCAGTGC
This sequence comes from Promethearchaeota archaeon, assembly GCA_048939905.1. Taxonomy (GTDB): domain Archaea; phylum Asgardarchaeota; class Thorarchaeia; order Thorarchaeales; family Thorarchaeaceae; genus SMTZ1-83. The sequence continues at coordinate 2,306 of JBHLPB010000149.1, read as the reverse complement.
AGCCCAGTTGTCTGGCTTCATGAGCACCAAGTCATCAAAGTCTTCTACTTTGCCAGATATTGTGTAGGGAAGACCGCATCGTGAGTATTGAGAATAGACCTCCGAGTTGATGATGGATATCTCAACCTTGCGATTGAACTTCCGTGCTTGCAGTGCCGCAGTTGCTCCAGCAGCGCCACATCCGATAACAGCAATGTGTTCGACCATGTTGAGCAAACTCCGAGAGTGTCGGATTTTGCGATTACAACGTAGGACTTTAGGCTGTCGGTGATGAGTCCTCCCAGAATCGATAAAAGGGACAGTGTAAATCTCTGCTGAGCACCAAGTAGCATATGCTCTTCAGGATGCAAGAGAGAGTTGCGTGTTTCTGATTAGGGAGAGTCTGAAGATGTCAACATCAACTGCGAGAGAAAGTCCTTTCCGTCCCAAGGTCAAGAATATGAGCGCGGATACAATAGGCATTGCAAAGATAGTAGCGGCCACTATCCTGCTTGTCATGTTCATCGCGCCACTTATGACAAGCTATGAACTAACAACTGTAATCCAGTTTGAGAATCCAGCCGCTCCCGCACAGGAAGACTCACTCTACCACTACGGTCTGCCGGACATCAATATTCGAATCGCTGTTGGCGAGGTTTCAGGATATCGCGGCTTTGCCTATGTGATTGAAGAAGAGAGCAGATTGTATTTCGTTGACCTGGTTAATGAGGTCACATTGGACATTGCATTACCTGCAGGGGTGAAGCATGAAGGAGCCTACCTCAAGGGTTATGATGTTGACTTGGATGGTGATACTGAATTCTTCCTTCGAAATGTTGTAGATTCCACGCATTATATCCTGATGGTCGATATTGGTGGCGCCACTGTGCTAGAGTATCCAATGCCCTTCATTTGGCCAGCTCCAATGGGATTCGGAATTTTCAATGGTGATTCATATCCAGACCTTTTGGTTCAGAATGTGAATAATCGTGATGATTTCCTAACATTCGATCTGTCTGCAAACGCAACTATTGGGACCTTCAATGTAGATTTTGCATATGTGAACCCTGTGATTGGGAGATTCACAAGCGCGACCCAAGATAGCATTGCACTAGTGAACGCGAGAGGTACCTCTGGTCAGAGAAACCTTACAGTGGTGGAGGCAGACGGAGCTCAGGTTCAAAGCATACTTCTCACTCCAAGCATTCAGGATATGGTTAGGTTTGATCACTTGGGAGGACTCGATGAGATTGCTACAATTCAAAGTGATGGGCACATGATTGTCTATGATGGGTCTACATTGGGCGTGGAGTTTGATCAGTATGTTGAAGCGTCACCAAGCACATATAGATACATAGAAACTGGTGATTTTAACGCAGATCCACAAGATGATCTTGTTGTGACTAGTAGAGATACGCAAAGTGCCTACTTCCGAGACGGCAATCTAGGAGACCCGATTTTTGAGATAGATGGAGTCTACAGCACTTCTGTCCGACAGCTCGCAGTTGGTCAGATTGATCAGGACGCACTGGATGATTTGGTTATTGGATCTACACTAGGAGGTCTAAGCATCATTCGTGGAGTTGATGCTGAATTTGCCCACATAGAATATCTCATTGATGTTAGTGTTTCAAGCGCACATCAGATCATAAGCTTCGACTGTGTGGGCAATGGGGTTGATGATGTTGTTGTCAGACTGCTGGACGGCGTATGGATTATCAGAAGTGACACAACACAGCCAATATTGACTCCGCTCCCACTGGATCCTGTGCACCCTACCATCATGGATGATTATGTCACAATCGAGGTCCATGTCAATGAAACCTCATATGTCGAGCATGTCGACATCTGGATGAAGATGCCTGGAAGTGCATTATGGATGCAACCTCAAGACGAGATGTTTGCGTCTCACAGAGAGGGCATCTATTATGCGTTCATAGGAAACCTCCAGCCTGGAGAATATCAGTACTATATCAACGTCCAAGACAGCTATCTCAACACAGGTCATTTGGGGAACGCTACTCAGCCAGAGGTGTTCTCAGTTGCCGGTGATTTTGTCTGGCAAATAGACAAGACAGAAACTGATTACGTGCACAAAAGCTTCCATCAATCCGACATTGGCAATCTCTCTGACGGGACACCTGTGATATACACGATTGAGAGAGCGGGCGGATCTCTAGACCTTACTCTAGTGAAGTACTCACAAACTGGAGAGGTTCATGACAATCTGACGATTGTGAATCCAGCTGCTATTCCTTTCGACAACTTTGCTCTTTTCACTGCGATGTTGGATGGGGATAGTATCCAAGACATCATTGTATTGGACC
>JBHLPB010000005.1:0-26220 GCA_048939905.1 Promethearchaeota archaeon | reverse complement strand
GCATCATCCTTAGCTTCACCAGCTGCTTCCGACTTATCCTCAGCATCTGTAGCCATTTGTTCACCTCATGGTTTGTGTTAAATGCGCAAGTCGAAGACAACAGGCGGCATAAATGTATTCGCTTTCAATCCGAAACAACGTCACCTCTGCAATGTTTTGTGAAGTTGGAGTCAAGTCACTCCTTGTAGTGTAGATGGGTGGCACATGTGGCTCGTATTGCACCGCATCATGTCTGGGCAACATCCTCAATACTGACACAATATTCGCATGGACACACAAGGTGACTTATGCCAGCGATGTAGCGTCATCAGAGAGCACGCAATCATCTCCCGGAACCAATGTGCTCTTCTTTTTCCCGAGCAGGAGCGGGAATCGCTCCTCCTCACTATCTGTCTTGACAGGTGTACTAAGGGTCAAAGCCTGTAAGATCCAATGCATCTCCGACTATCTTCTGAACGATAGCAAGCTTCTCCTTGTTCTCTACGGACACAGTACCGGCTATGCTGTCAACTCTCTTGCCAGTGGTGTATGTGTCATACGGAGTCATCAGGATTGGGACATCCATCTCCTTTGCCTTGGAGAGGGTCCGGATGTCAGGTCCCATACCACCCGTTAAGATTAGCAGATTCGTATCAGTTTCAAGTGCTGCAAGGCAGATGTCCGCTCTGTCGCCACTCGTTATCACAGCCTTGTCCTTTGCTCTCCGGAACCACTTGAGAGCATTCTCGGGAGACATGGCTCCTGTCAGGAACCTGTCTATGAGTACGTCCATTTTGTCTTCCCCTGTAATCATCTCACCATCAAGGGCACGAAGAATCTCTCTCACTGTCGGACTGAAGAGCTCTCTTCGTTGGTAGATTGTGCCGAGGAACTTCACTCCATTCTCCTCCAGAAAGGGCCGGATTCGCTCCTCAACAGCTTTCTTCAACATGGGAGGTACCATGCTGAGGATTACTCCAATCTGATCAATGCCGTACTGTCTGAAGAAATCCCGGTCCAAGAGGACATCATCTATCGCTGTGACTTCTTTGAAGTTAACTAGACAAATCACAGAAGCATCGAGAATCTTGGCGATCTGAGGAGTGGAGAGTCCCACGTGGAGGAGATGCCATGGAGCCTTAGTGCCCTCAGCAAGCACGAAGTCCTTGTCTTTGGCAACTTTGGCGTAACAGCTCTTGATTCGCTTCACTAAGGCCTCATGTCCTATCTGAATGAACTCGTCATAGCTTGACTTCGTTCTCACAATGGGACAAATACAGTCAAGGTCAGTGTCGAGTTCAAGAACCTCTTTCATGACTGCAGCGTCTTCATCTATGTCCTGAGATTCATCGCCGAGGTCGAAGCTCTTCTGACCGACTGGCTTGAAGTACCCAACAGAATGCCCTTCACTGCGAAACTTCGCCGCTATGGCAAGAGCGACCATTGTCTTGCCTGTCAAGGTTTCTCCACTAATCACAATGTTTTTCGCCAATCTACTCTCCTCCTATCGTTATCTTAACATCGACCGCAGATATCCCCTTCCCTCTCACGTACGCAAAGGCGGGATTAATGTCCAATTCCACTATTTCCTCGAAGTCGGTAACAAGCTTTGAGATTCTCAGAATTGTGTCTTCTATCGCCTCTATGTCGCTGGGCTCCTCTCCTCTCACGCCCTTGAGGAGTGTACCCATCTTGGTTTCAGCGATGAGCTCCGCCGCATCCTTTCGTGTCATCGGAGCAAGTCTAAATGATACATCCTTGAGGAAATTCACGTAGATTCCTCCAGCCCCGAACATCAGGAGAGGTCCAAACTGAACATCCTGCGAGCAACCGACTATGAGCTCCTTGCCCTTCTCTGCCATCTCCTGGACATCAACGCCGTAGATTACTGCTCTGGGCATATGTGTGCGGACATTGTCCAGAATCTCAAGAAAGGCATTCTCGACCTCCTCTTCGTCTTTGAGCCCTACTTGGATTCCACCGATGTCAGTCTTGTGAATAATGTCGGGGCTCGCTATCTTGAGCACGACCGGGAAGCCTAACTCGGCTGCGATCTCTCTGGCCTCTTTGGCACTGGTGGCAAGTCTAATCCGAGCCACGGAGATTCCGTATGCCTCTGCTATCTCGTGTGCCTCATTGCCCAACATGACTTGGCGGTTGTCTTCACGCACACTCTTGATGATTTCCGCCACTCTCTTCTTGTCCACTTTGAAGTCAGGAGGTCTCTCTTCTCTTAGGCTGTCCCTCAAGACCATATACCGGTACAGCTCTGCAAGGGCATTGACAGCTCTGCCTGGGAAGTCAAAGACCGGTACACCTCCCTCGTTCAAGACGATCCGAGGGTAGGTCATGGCGTTGCCGCCCATAAACACAGCTAGCAGGGGTTTGTCCGGGAATCTCTTACGTACATCAACGAGTATCTGTGCAGTCTCCGTTTCTTTCGTCATGGCCTGCGGTGTCAGCAACACCAGGACGGAATCAACGTTCTCATCCATAAAGACAGCCTCCAGACACAATGCATAGTCCTCCGGCTGTGCGGTTCCTAAGGCATCCACAGGATTGTACACCGACGCAGCAGGAGGTAGCCCTTTCTTGAGTGCCTCTATTGTTGCCTGAGAGAACTGTGCAATCTGTAGTCCATTCTCTTCACACGCATCCGTGGTGAGAATGCCTGGCCCTCCTGCATTCGTCACTATGGCGACGCGGTTGCCTTTCGGCAGGTTGCAGTCATCAAACACATTGGCTACATCAAACAGCTCAGACATGCTATCCGCCCGCATTACTCCGCATTGTCTGAAAGCCACCGAGTAGGCCGTGTCGCTCCCTGCGAGCGAGCCTGTGTGGGATGACGCGGCGCGTGCACCTGCGGTACTTACGCCACCTTTGACAACAAAGACAGGTTTGCTAGGAGTGACCTGTCTACATGCTTCCATGAACTTTCTCCCATTCATCACTGACTCGATATAGAGTAGGATGAAGGTCGTGTCGGGGTCTCTTCCAAATGCTTCAACAAAATCAGCCTCGTCTAGCTGGGCCTTATTGCCCAGACTCACGAACTTGGAGAATCCTATCTTCTCCATGAGGCTCCAGTCAAGAATCCCAGTCATGAGCGCTCCTGATTGTGAGGCGAATGCGACAGTTCCCTTCTCAGGTGTGCCTGCTGCAAACGAGGCATTATAGGGGGAATGAGTATTGATTATCCCCAAGCAATTGGGTCCAAGGACTATCATGCCATGCTTCTCTGCAATCGCTATGAGCTCCCTTTCGGCTTCTTGTCCTTCGTGGCCCATCTCCTTGAAACCAGCTGTAATCACTACAAGCGCCTTTGCTCCCTTATTGCCACACTCCTCAACAACAGGCAGAACATACTTGGCAGGTATGACGATTACAGCGACGTCTAGACGACCGCCAATCTCGGAAACACTGCGATAGGTCTTCAGTCCAAGAATCTCGCCTCCGCGAGGATTCACCGGATAGATTCTTCCCTCGAACTCGCTCTCAATGAGATTCTTTAACACATCGTTTCCAAGTTTGCCCTCTGTGGCAGAAGCTCCGATGACTGCAATGGACCGGGGAGTGAACAGTATGTCAATAGCTTTCTGTCGGTCCATAGCGCAGCACGTCCGCGATTCGGAGCATCAACGGGGTTTGGGGGCATGTTCCGCGTGTTAAAACTTGTGTCCTGCCGGATTAGATGTGCGACAATCATGGTCGTTTCTCTATATCAGCCGGGTCGAAATAGAGTGGATCGGCGATGGTCATCACGGTCCTGTTGTCTGGATTGATTACTCGACGACGATATCTGACTCCGAGTCCGAAATAGAAGACCAGAACGACTGCGGTGTAGAGTACCCCACCCAGAAAGGCTTCTAGTGGAATCCAACCAAGACCAGTAGACACAGCACCGAAGAATAAACCTATGCTGAGATACCCCACAATCAAGGCTGTGCACAGATAGTAGGCCCATGACTTCTCCCTTTCTTCCCAGTAGCTCATCAAGGGCACATCCACATATGGTATTGCCGCCAATGATTTCAACCTTTTCTCCAAACTATCAACATGAATACCGACTGAGTAATACACGGAATCATATTCGGGTAAGACGAGGGTTTCACTCAGGTGTTACCCGAATGAAGCTTGTGACACTACACATTCCCGAAACATACGTCGATGGACTAGAGAAACTAGTCGAAAGCAATCTCTATCCGAACCGCTCTGAAGCAATCCGAATTGCAATCAGAGACCTTCTGAAACGTGAGCTGTGGGGTTGACAGCTGTTGAAGCTGATTACTCTACATGTGCCACTAGAATACGTCAAAGGGATAGAGAAGCTTGTTGAGATGAATCTCTATCCAAACCGCTCAGAAGCCATTAGAATTGCCATTCGAGACATGCTCAAGAGAGAACTGTGGAAGTAGAAACACGAGCCCTCTGATCTGGGACGATAGAGTGCAGAGAAGTATTTCTTACAAGGCTCCCAATAGACCGTTTCCAGCAAAGCCTGCACCGAACGCAGCTCCAATCCCAGTTCTGTGGGACATTCCTGGAGCATCCTAACAGTTGGCGCCCTCTGGGCATCCAAGATTCATTGAAAAGAGCACGGAATACCTGCGGCTAGTTAATGCTGCAGGCCGTGAAACAAACCTTCATATGTGCTAATATCTTATAGTAGTCCTTGAAGGGTTGACCGATTCTAAGTGTCGGGAATTGATTGTAACAAGGTGCAAGGAGCTTCGTGAATGGGACTAGATTCCTCTGTAGTGAAGAACCCCGCTAGCACAGGCAATCGCATCGTCAAGGGCTGTCCTTGTTTGAAGGAATTTGGGAGAGAAAAGGTCTGCATTAACAACGATGACGTTATGCCAATAACAACCATAGCAATAGATCCAGTCTTCTTTGGCAATGCCACCTCCATAGAAGACTTGAGTGATCTGAAAAGCAATAGCGAAAGCATGTGCTATTGCCTGGTGTTCTTGGACAAGGACAAGGAGCACACCTACTGCGTCAGTCAAGGCCAGATAGTAACAATCAACGGCCGCCGAGTGAAAGCGTCGGAGATACAGGCAGCACTTCAGTTCGTCACAGCCTCAGAGCAGATTGGTGATGCCGTCATCTGCTCATCCTGTCTCTACAAGTACTTACTGACACTCGGAGAAACCTTCGACGATCTCCTGACAGACGACGAGAGAGCAGAACTAATATCCTCATATATGAGGAAAGTGACCACGCAAATGGCTGCTGACCTTGTTGGTGCGGCTGAGCTCTCAGATGATCAGGGATCAGAAATCTTGGACTCCCTCATCAACGACCGTATAAGGGAGCTTCTGGATCTCAGAAGCAAATGGACAGGAGTCATCCACGACTTGAGGTCGAGTGAGACTGACGGTCGGATCGTCGCCTTGGTGGAACAGAACAGGCTCCTAGCCAGACTGGAGGGGGTTTTCCTCTTTCAAGTTTTGTCCTTAAGGGAATCAGACAACGCTCAGGCATCACTGGGACTAATCCGATTCATGATTGACGTGGCTGAGAAGCTTGTCCAGATTATTGAGGGCGTGAAAGAAGAGATCCATGACCTCGAGAGTGCCGGTCAGCTTCAGGACGAAATAGTGACGCTTCTTCGAAGGCATGATGCAGGTCGAAGCAAGAACGAACAATGGTTCAGGAATCTGGTAAGATTGCTCAATCAGATTGAAACGAAAACCTCACAAAAATCCCTATAACACGAGGTGTGTAACTCTAGTGATAGATTTGAGAAGGGCATTCGTGGATGATGCGCCGTTCAGATGGAGGATTCTGATTTGACACTGGGACAACCAGAATTCAAGCAGGGTGAAATCAGACTCATTAGAGGGTGCCCCTGCTACAAAGTCTTCGGCGATGAGAAACTCTGTGTCAATGATGATAAGGTATTGGAGATTGAAGCAATCGAAATAGACCCTCAACTGTTCTCCTTCCATACGAACAAGGAGAGTATGAAGCAGGAACAGGCGGTGGATGAGAACGTCTGTTACACATCAGTATTTGTCAACTATCCTGACAACAGAGTGTTCTGCATTAGTCAGGGATGGATACTTCGAATTCACGGCCGCGATGTGCCTGGCGACGACCTAGAAGACGCGCTTCAGTTCCTCTCCACAAAGGATCTCTCTTCTAGTACTGAGATATGCAGTGAATGTCTCTACAAGTTCCTCCTGACTCTTAGCGACAAGTTCGCAGACACAATGACGAAGAAGGAGAAGACTGAAGAGGTAAAGCGATACGTGGACAAGTTTTCGCTCATGATTGCAGTGAAACTCAGTGAAACGGATGAGATGATGGAAGCAATCGGCACTGAGGATGACATAGAGGAGGGTATCGACCACTTCGCCTTCCTCAGGACGTATCTGGTTCAACTTCTAGACCAGCAACATACTTGGAGCGGACTAAGAGCAGAGTTCTCCAACAGTGAAGAGGAATGGCTTCGCGAGATTGTCGGAATGAGAGAGCGTCTGGCGAGATTGGAGTATCAGTTCTATAGTCAGACCCTGCAAATCAGGGACATCAACGACTTCAACATGATCATCAAGATGCTTCAGTATATTCTCAAGACATCGGACGACATCCTGCATCTCAACGAAACCATACATGACAAGATACGTTCCAGGGAGTTCAAGGACCATGCGGCAAAGGATATGCGTCTTGACCGTCTTGCCACCTATGCTGAGAAGAGCAGGACAGTAGAGCACAATTTCGGAAACATCCTCCAGATACTCAGCAGGCTCTAGGGTTCGTTCTCTGCCCTATTCTCGTCCTACAGGACCATGTGTATCAGACAGCCACTTGGCGTATAGTCGAACACCGTCTTCTAACGAAACTTGGGGCCTCCAGCCGAATGACCTAAGGAGAGTAATATCTAGATCAGTGATCCTCACATCTCCGGACCAACCACGACCGCCTCCAGTATAGTGAATCTTAGCGTCGTTAGCCCTCAGCTCGTCCAGCATCAACTCTGCAATTCTACTCACTCTCATTCTTTCGCCTGAAGCAATGTTAACTGGTAGAAATCCTTGGTTCAGTTTCCCGGTTAGGAGACGTATGGCTTCGATTGCGTCTGACACATACACGAAGGACTTTTCCTGGGTCCCATCACCCAGGACTTCCAGACGCTTCGGATTCTCTTTCAGTTTCATGTAGAAGTCGTAGATGACGCCCCGGGCTAGACGAGGTCCGATTATGTTGGCGAGTCTAAGACTCACAGAGTTGATTCCATAGAGTTTCGCGTATGACGACATATACATCTCGAACGCGCTTTTGGCTGCACCGTAGATGCTAATTGGCTTGAGAGGCGCGGACTCTGGTGTAGGCATTATTCCGGGCTCACCATAGACAGTGCCCCCTGAGGATGCAAACACCAGCCTTGACACACCCGTCTTCCGCATAAGGTCTAGTAGGCGAAGAGAAGCTACAGTGTTGATTTCAAAGTCCCAGATTGGCCGTTCGGATGCCAATCGCACATCTGGCTGAGCTGCAAGATGGAATACTGTAGATACATCGTTCAACGCGGTCTTCAGGTCTTCTTCGGACAGAATTGAGCCTGTTTGGAAGATAAGGTATGGGTTGTCAGAATGATGTTGAAGGTTGTCTGCGGTTCCTTTAGAGAGGTTGTCAAGAACGACAACTTCGTAATCCTGTAGCAGACGGTCCACGAGATGGCTACCCAGAAAACCTGCACCGCCTGTCACCAGGACTCTGTCCATCCAAATTCCTCCCCGCGCTCGCCTCAGTCACTCGCCATAAGTCTTTCTAGACATTGAAGTGAGGATTGGATAGGACTGCTTCAACGAAAGAGCGGGCGGTCGCATCTATGTTGTTTGCATTCCATGTGTTGACGAATTCTCTGAACTCTCTGAGTTCCTCAAGCACTGATGAAGCTGTTGCTTCTAGCTCGGCGGGGGTGACTTCTGGACCGGTTCCAATACCTGGGCAGATCTCCTTCTTGGCGCTGAAGCCCCACTCCACTTCCTCGTCATCTTCCTTGAAGACGAACGGAAAGGCCACACACACAGATGGGCGTACACTGTGAATCATGCAAAGACTATCCTTCAGAAAGATGCACTCCCCATCATCCATCTTCTTCAGGGCCACCCATGCCGGACCGTGTTGTGTGTTGACTGTTGGGATTTCCTTCAGGCCCTCAGGGATTTCTTGTCCAGATGGTACGAGGTAAAAATCAATAGCTCGCAAGGTTTCATCAACCGAGAGTCCAAGAGAGAATGACATACGCGCTATGTCCCTGCCAGTCAGAGTGATTATGATGTCCTGCTGACTGCAGCACGCACCACATTTGGTGCACTCAAATCGAACACCTGTTCCCAGGGGTTAGCACCACCTTGGAACAACGACACATGGTCGCTGATAAAATTGACCGATTTCGCACAGAGTGGGGAGTCCTATCTAAGGCTAGGAAGATACTCTGAGAGCAGTCCAAGCCCCTCCTCGATAACATCGAGTGATGTGGCGTAAGAGAATCTGAGATGACGATTATATGCCTTGCCAAATGCATCGCCAGGAACAGTCGTTACACCTGTTTTCTTCAGAATCAACTCGGCTAGTGTACCGCAGCTGAGGCCGAAGCTGCTGAAGTCGGGAAATGCATAGAAGGCACCCTTTGGATTCATACAACGAACACCCTCCATTTCTTCGAAGAGTTGAACTGCCCTGTTCCGTCGCTTCTCAAAAGCTGCTCTCATGGCCTCGACGTGACTCTGATCTCCTGTGAGCGCCTCGACACCCGCATATTGTACAAAGGATGAAGCACAAGATGTTGTATTCTGCTGAATACGGACCATGTTTCCGATTGTCTCGGGATTCCCGACAGCGTATCCGAGTCGCCATCCAGTCATGGAATAGGACTTAGAGAAGCCGCTCACTACAAGAGTTCTTTCCATTGAGGGGTCAACCTCGAGCATGGAAGCTTGCTTCAGTCCGTCGTAGACAAGCGATTCATAGATCTCATCACTGAAAACAACGAAATCATGGTCCATTGCCAAGTCAAAGATTAGTTTCATGTGCTCCTTGGTCAACAGGCCTCCGGTAGGGTTGTTTGGACTGTTAATGACCACCGCGGAAACGGACTTGCCTATGTGTGTCTTCAATGCCTCTTCATCAAGCTCATAGCCAGGTTGAGTTGGTACATCACGAGGCTTGGCACCGGCTATTCTGATCATGACACGGTAGGTGGGCCAAGCTGGAGCCAGAAGCAGGACATCATCTCCAGAGTCGATCGTACTGATGACTCCCTGGAAAAGTGCCATCTTGGCCCCAGGAGTGACTATCACATCTGACTGACCATCGATCTTTATGCCCCTCATTGAGTAGTGATTCTGAATGGCGTCAAGTAGTGTAGGGATACCTCTAGAGCTGGTATACCGCGTTTTACCATCCTTCAGTGCCTGATTCGCTGCCTCGACGATATTCGGAGGTGTTGGAAAATCTGGTTGCCCAACCTCGAAATGGTAGACGGTCCTTCCCTCAGCTTCTAGGCGTGATGCAAGCTCATACATCTTCAATGTGCCTGATTCTGGAATGCGTTCCATATGATGACTGGTCCAGTCCACAGTTCGTCGCCACCGGATACTATGGCCGTCCTATTGAGAATACAGAACGGCAGAGCGCGCTCGATGGCTTGTCTAATATTGCTTCCGGCGCCCTATTGCGGCCCGATCAGGTCTTTAAGGAGGTTCTTCTGATGCTCTGTTCCCCTGACATCTATCCTGTCCAGAAGCGCCTCTCCAAGCCCCATTTCGCAGGCACGCCTGAGGTAGGGGATTTTCATTGGATCAAGGCCAAAGAGTCCAGCACAGAATGCGTCAACGGCGACCGGGTCTCTTCCAGCCACGACTCCGTTCACTCTCCTCACCTCTCCAGCCCTGCGCTCTCCAACCACAATCTCGGTTAGCTCAACTACCGTCAAATCTGGTCGAAATGACGTAAGAAGATCTAGAAGGACATCATCCAGCTGAGAATGGAAGACACGCTTGTCCACATCTGGTAGTAACCCGAAGAGATTCTTGATGCTACCCCAAGCGGTTCCATTCTTGGGTTCCACTTTCAGCGTTGCCGAGTTGACATGAAAACTCTCTTGGAGAATTAGGGCAGGCATCTCATGTTTCTCGAAATGATGGCCAGGCATTGTCACAGGCTGTCGCTTGTCAGTCGTAAGGTTCACAAGCTTCGCTCCTAGCTCTATCAAGGCGTTGTATCCACACCCGTTGAATGCCTCATCGGCAGTCCTGAATGGGTTGTCACTCTCTACTATCACGACCTCTGCTGTTTCCCTAAAGAGTCCAACAAGCGCATGCATCATTTCAACTGAAGTGTTGCCCGGTAGCCCCGGGTCCAGAATTGAGGGCTTGATTACTACGCGACTGGCAAGACTCGGCATGGTTAGTGGTCTAGTAAGCCTTGACAACGCTGAAAGCAGAGATTCCTGTACCGTCTTCTTCACCGCGATTGACACTTCGGCGGGCTCTTCCATGGTACCCGCATACGCCTCATCAAGGCTTTAAGTGAGTCTATCTGTATGGTGCTTGAGGAGATGAAATTCACAGAAGAGCAACTAGACAGATACTCGAGGTCACTGAAACTTAGAGACTTTGATATCAAGGACCTAGAGGCTTTGGGTGACACAACTGTTGCCATGGTTGGTGCAGGTGGAATCGGAAGCTCGGCTCTGCGCCTCCTTGCATCGCTGGGATTTGGAAACATCCGAATCATAGATGGTGACAGCGTAGAGCTGTCGAATATGCAGAGACAGAACATCTACAACACTAGAGACATAGGGAAGAAGAAAGCTGAGTGTGCATCAAAGAACCTGTCCCTCATGAATCCAGAGGTGACCTATGATCCGGTTGTCGAAGCAATAAGTCAGGACAACGCTGAGGAGCTGCTTCGTGGTTCGGACCTGATTGTTGATGGATTGGACTCATTTGAGGCGAGGCGAGCAGTGAACAGCGCAAGTCTGAACCTCGATATCCCCTATATCTTTGCAGGAGCAGTGGAGTACTACGCAAACTTGACTACCTTCATTCCTGGAAAGACAGGATGCTTGAACTGTGTAATGGGCGACGCCAAAGATGATGCGCAGAACACTGCGGCCGCAATTGGAGTGTCGCCCGAGCTGCTCTCCATTGTTGGAGGGATTGAAGCAAGAGAAGCACTTCTGGTCGCCACAGGACGTCAGCCAAACCTAGCTGGAAAACTGATGGCCGTAGATATAGGCACACTCACATTCGACTTATTCGAAATAGCCCGCTCTGAGAGTTGTCCAATCTGCAGATGATCATGTACCGAAGAAGAGCCTCCGGGCACGTTGCCTCCGTTCCTCTTCAGTTTCATCTGATTCTGGTGGGGGCGGAGGTGGAGGCGGGCCACTCTTTACTGATTCTTCCTCTGACTCGTCCTCTTCTTCTAGCTCCTCGTATGATTCATCATCTGCAACTGAGTCTTCTTCAAAGTCATCCTGGAGCTCATCTTCAAGAGTTGACGGCTCGTCATACGGAGTCCAGACTCGCTTCTCGAATGTGGGAGCGACTTCCGGTGGTGCTTCCTCTTCTGGCTCGAGTGAGGAATCATCTTCAGCCACTCCGATGTATTCCGTCTCGCGTTCGACGGGGTACTCGGCATCAAATTCCGCTTCTTCAGTTCCCCATAGACTGTCGTCCGCGAGTATGGATCTCATGATCTCTTCAGGACTCGAGGGCTCAACTGGGGTGATTTCAGGTTCGTCAGCCGTTTCTGGCATCGTTTCAGGTTCTGGTTCGGGAGTTGTTTCGTATGAGAGTGGCTCTTCGGGCGGTGGTTCTTCATATTCTGATGGTGTGCGAAAGTCCACCTCATCACCAGAAGCCTCTTCTTCGATCACTTCATCGCCGGTGCCATATTTCAGACCCAGTTCCTTTCCAAGACAGGACTCACATCGTTTTGCAGCAGCGACAAGTCCCTCGGCAAGGAAGTCATCAAGCGATTTCGCCTCAGTAGGATGTCTTCTGGACCATCTAAGAAAAGAGTCTACCATGCGCAATGCATCGCGTACACCTATCCAGTAATTGTCATCCTTCCCATTCAGACTCACGATTGCCACCAACTAGAGCTACTCCAAATCCCGAATAAAGGCTTTGTATCACGTCGGCGTCGGAGAAGGGCATTGGGAAGAAGGCAGCCTAGCTGCTAGAGGATTAATTAGACGAGGCGACCTCGAGAATCTCTCGTAGTAGGTCATCTAGAACACTTAGTATCTCAGTCCGCTTGAATTCGTCCAAATCGTCACCCAAGCAGATGACCCGCGTTGGTATTCCTTCTCCGAGATTGTCTCGTATGTCGTTCCTGTAGACGGTTTCAAGCTGAGGATCTGGTTCCCGAAGTACGATGATTACTCCCTTTGCACCTTTGAACGTAAGAGAGAGCAGAACGTCGAGGGCGGCATGTTCGGGAGACATGAACAGGGTTCCCACATCAGAATCAGCAAGCTCGAACTTCGTTGCACCGATTCTGATTCCGTCTACTGCAACGACCTGCTCGTTGAACACGGCCAATACTCGCTCCAAGAGAGGGTCCTCTGGACCTACAACTGTAATCTTGAACAGGTAGCGAGATTTCTCCTTTGGCTTCTTCTTGACCTTCTTCTTGGGCGCAGCCTTAGGTTTGGCCTTAGGTCTAGCTTTAGACTTGGCTTTGGGTTTGGCCTTTGGTTTGGCCTTCTTGGTCTTCATTTCTGGCGGCATGCTGTTCCCTCACTGTTGCATCCTGTGGGCGGCGTGGCGTGGGTCAGAAGAACTCACACTCGCTCTTTAATACTCTGTTAGCAGATATGTGTTGTGCGGAGGTGTTGATGGGGCCGGGAAGGTGAATAGATTATTAAGTGAAACAATGGGGAGGTCAAAAAGTGAGGAAGTTGGCCACTAGTAGTGATGTGTTTGAGGCTCTGAAGCCTGTCATGGACCCAGAACACCCCGTGAGCATCACTGATCCGAGCATGGTCATTGTCAGAGAAGAGTACATTCGAGTCACTGGTAACCTTATTCGCGTTTTGTTCAAGCCAACTGTGGTTCACTGTCCGATGGGGGCATTGATTGGCATCATAATACGACATCGCCTTGAGCAGGTATTCCCTGATGCAGATGTTTCGGTTTCACTAGTTCCCGGTTCCCATGCAATGGAAGATGATGTGAATGCCATGATAGGCGATGACGAGAGGTACTCCAAGATAGTCGCACAGCTCAAAGAACGCGAGATGCTCTGAGATGTTGAATAGGAGGGGGGCTAGGACTTGAGAAGACCTGAACAATTGATTCTCATCGGTTTCGTTGTCATAGTGGTAGGTTTCTTGATTCTTGGTCTAGGGACGGTCGGTTCCGGTGAGGGATTTGTGTTTGTGTTTCCCTTCTTCTTCTTCGGAAGTGTTGATGCCTTTGTAGGACTTGTAGTTCTTGTGGTCTTTCTCGCTGTATTCCTTATTTCAATCCGAGCTTCCTGTCGCAGTCCTCTAACTGATTACGATCAGGTACGCACCTATGAAACACAGAGGTATGTGAGATTGACTGACATTTGTGCCTTCTGCGAAGAAGCAGTTCCAGAGAATGCGACCTTCTGCCCCTCTTGCGGCAGTCCGGTGCCACAGAGGTCTGCACACAAAGACTATCTGTAATGACGAGCTGTTCTCCTTGGGAGATTGCTGAAATGACCTGGAGGATTAGGCCAGCCCGAGAAGACGACGTGCCTAACATAAAGGTCATTGAAGACGGGAGCTTTCCAAGGCCCTGGGATGAAGATCTGTTCCGGATAATCGGTGCTTGGAGAGGGTCTATACCGATTGAGCACAACCGCCTGATCTCAATGAATGTCGCTGAGAGCAATAAAGAGATTCTTGGCTACGTTGTTTGGGAAGAGGACATGGGTAACAAAGCCGGACATATCCTCAACATCGCAGTCCGGCCTGAGAACAGAAGACAGGGTTTAGGCATGAAGCTCCTTAACCACACCTTCAACCTTCTAAGGAAGCACGAGATCAAGTCGTGTAGACTTGAAGTCCGTCCAAGCAACCACGCAGCACGAGCACTGTATGAGCGTGCCGGGATGACCACTCTCCACGTGGAGAGTGGCTACTACGGCGGAGAAGACGCAATAGTATATGGTATCGAGCTATGACCTTGTTATGCGCCCTTTCGTAAGCCGCGGACCTATGAAGTCACGATATAGCTGAAGGTATGAAGCTTCTGTTGAAACGAGCGCAATGTCCGCATCTGAAGGCTCGGATCCGCCAACGAGTATCTCACTATCGTCGACGACAGCTAGAGTCGTA
The DNA here is from genome assembly GCA_048939905.1 of Promethearchaeota archaeon. Lineage (GTDB taxonomy): Archaea > Asgardarchaeota > Thorarchaeia > Thorarchaeales > Thorarchaeaceae > SMTZ1-83. The sequence goes on along the minus strand of JBHLPB010000005.1, from coordinate 11,903 downwards.
GGAGAGGAGGTCTGCCAGATCCGCCACCCCTGCAGAGCATCCAATGTTGTGTCACCTTCCTCAAGCTCAGGCACGATTAGTACTTTGCGTCGAGGTTTCTTCACTCTGGCAAGCTTCTTGATGTCCAGACAGTCCAGACTTAGTACGGAAACCACCACCGACTTCTCAGCCCTACTCATCATGTCCATCATGTGGGCACATATCTCGTTCTTGCCGGTAACATACCACGTCTTGTCACTTGGGATTGCCAAAAGCTCTTGCCCGGCGGCCTTCACTGCCTTCAGTGTTTCACTAGTCTGCTCTGTGATTTGGCTAACCGTTTTGACGGCTTCGTCAAACTGCGACCGTATTGATGTCAGTGTCTTCTTCTGCTGGGTTCCCCATTGACGCATCGTCTTATCCGCATGTTCTGCAAGGCTGTTCAATGCATCATTTCGCTCCTGCCTCAAGAGGGACATTCCTTCCTTGGTGTCAGTCGCGGCCTTTGATGCAGAACCACCAATCTCTGCGGTCTTCGCGGCGAGATCGCTTCTCAGATTCTCCATAAGTCTTGAGGACTCTCCGCCCAGATATGTCTGCAAGTCGCGACCTATTGACTCAAGTCTTCGAGCTGCATGCTGGATGAACTCTAGGTTCGTCTGCTGCGTTTCTGCAAGGGAGGTGTCGAGACCCTTAGTTGCTTGGGTCGAAACGCGGTCTAGAAGCCCACGAGCCTCTTCTGCGACAGGCTCTGACAACTCAGTGAACTTGGAGAATGATGATTTGATTGAGTCACGCGCGCCTTGGCAGTAATCATCGACTTTCTGTGTGGCTTCAGAATTCGCAGTGGTGATGATCTCTCTGAACTTGATAGGCATGTCCGATAGACTCTCTCCGATACCAGTAAGGAGAACAGCCGCATTCTCTCCAAACTGGGTCGATTGTACAGTGATACTCGCCTCGGATTTCTTCAGCAGGTCACGACTCAGGCGTTCAAACTCCTTCAGGGTCTTCTCTCCACGCTCTCCGATCTTCAGCGCGGTCTGGTCTGCACTCTTAGTAAGGACATTCGACATAGAGGCTATCTCAGCATTCAGCTTGCTGCCAAGCTGCTCCAATGATGATGCTAGATTCCCAGATGCTGTTTCCAACCCCTCGGATGCACCTATGAACGCAAGCGCTACTTCGCTCCGACGCTCCTCAATTGCTGACATTGCCTGCTCTCGTGCCTTTCTTACGGCCTCTGAGGCTGAAGCCTCTTTCTTGGTGAGTGAGACTTGGAACGCCTCTACCTGCTTGTCTGATTTCCTCAGGAGCTTTGAAGCAAGAGCATCCATCTTCTTGCTCGTGGCTGCAAGGAGCTTCTCTCTAGAGTCCCTCTGATCAGTGAAGTAGGTATCAATTGCCGACTCTATCATCCCAGTGTTCGTGGTCATCGAGTCTTCAGTCGAGTCCTTAATCCTCGAAACCTTCTCGCTGATAGTGTCACGTGCACTACCTATAGTTGACTTGAACTCCTTGGACACTTGGACTAGATTGTCCCCAAATTGCCGAATCGTGCCCGATTCCATGTCTTTAAGAGCATCCTGGGTACTCCTGACCGCATCGTCGATACCGCTCAAAGCCTCTGCCATCGATTGAGAGATCTCAGTTCGCTTCTCAACTGTTATCTCCTCCAACGCCTTTCTCATGGCATCGACTGCGCCAACAAGCTCCTCCACTTTGAGACCCAACTCGACGGCGAACTCTTGCTGAAGTCGTTGAGAGTCTTCTTCAAGAGATATCATTTCTGTCTTGAGAGACCCCTTGAATTCAGTGTGGACTGAAGATATCAAGTCACGTGCCTCGGTGGTCTGACTAGAAAGGAATCCATTGAAGGTTGCCTCAATCCCTCTTGTTAGATTGATGAATTGCCTTGTGATGTCCTCAAGCTGAAGGTGAAACTCATCACGAATGGCCTTCGTGTGTTCATCGATTCTGGCCACTTGCTCCTCAATGGCTGTGTCAACCTCTTTCTGAACGCGAGATGCATGTGCCGTCAGTGCACTGACGCCCTGTGCCAGTCTCGTGTCAACACGTTCATTCAGACTGGTGTATAGGTTCTTGGCCTCTCTGATCTGAGACTTCGATGTGGAAGCGAACTCAGCAATCACCTCAGAAAGCCGGTTGCCGACGTCAGCTTCGAAATCGTGGGCCATCTTCTTCACCGAAGTGATAGCTGACTCCTGCTTGGTCTTGGATGTTGTTATCACAGTGTTGAATGCCGACTTGAGTCTGCTGTTGATTGCCTCAGCTAGCGTATCCATCTCGGCGGCTTCAGTGTCAAGAATCTCACCGATGTCCCTGATTATCTGATTCAGATTGGTGCTCAGTGACCTGATAGCAGTCTTCGACAGCTTCTCGATGTTTGCCAAAGCTTCGGTATTGGCTGACTCAAGCTTGGTTTCATGTGCATTCATCTGTTTGTCCAGAAGCTCCAACGTTGAATTCCTAGAGTCTGCCAAATGGTCACCGAAATCGCTATGGACACCAGCAGCCATTCCCTTCAGAGTTTCGTACTCTTCGCTGTAAAGAGCCTGGGTCCTGTCTATAAGCCCCGTGGAAGCTTTCCTCAGATTATCAAGGTAGTTGGATTCTGTGGATTGCATCTGGTCAATCTGGGACTTCAACGACTGGAATGCCACTTCCGTGAAAGCACCGACCTCGTTCTGCCAAGCCTCAACATTTGTCTTCGCTGACTCCGAGATTTGAATAGCATCTTCGATTCGACCCTTGGCGAATTCGGCCTCATCGGTAATCCCAAGCCGACTCTTGGAAGCAACTTCCTTGAGTGTTTCTTCGCCCGCCAAATAGGTCGCGCTCAGTTGAGCCTCTAGATGAGAGATTATCCTCTCAAGTTCCTCGCTTGCAGATGCCAGGACAGAGATAGCATCGCCAGATGCACTTGTCGACTCCTCCGCGATTCTCTGGCTCATTTGTACGCCAGATGCCTGAACGGCGCTAAGCGACTCATCAAGGGCTGCTGCAACAGAAGCATTGAGGGATTGAATGAGAGATGCAATCTTGTTTCTGAGCCCGTCCACAGCGGCCACTGATTGTCGACGTTCCTTCTTGACAGTCTTCTTGTAGTCCTTCGATATCTTTGTCAGGACACGACTGAGTTCTCTTTGACTCCTGTCAAGCTCTTGGTGGAGGGCAGTAAGTCGAGAACCGAGGCTGTCATCTAGAGTGGTGTCGAAACCAGCCAACGTAGTTTCAATGCTTTGAATGAAGTCAGTGAGCAATCTAGTAGTTAGAGAAGCAATCATGTCAATCTGGGACTGGACCGTTTCAACTGTCTTGGTTTCATAACTTTGGAGAGCCACCTTTCCGTCATCTATGGTCCCTCTATGGGACTCTACGACGGATTCGACGCTTTGGTCAATCTTCTTGACATTGCTCTCGTATACCTTCTTTGTTTCCTCAGAATAGGATTCAAGGTCACTACTGATAGACGAAAGGACATCTTCCATTGCTAGAATCGAAGGTGCTAAGCGGTAGACGGTCACCATGCCGTCCACCTTCACTACAAGTCCTTTCGTTTCTAGCCGTTTGAGCGCTTGCTGAACCTTTCTCACGGACTCTCCGGTTATCTCAGCAATGCCTCCGGGCGTTAGGTTACCACCGAGGAACACAGAAAGAACCACCTTGGCCTCTATGTCTGTGACTCCTAGGTTTCTCTTCAACACTGGAATACTCTCAACTACCGCACTTCCACTCAAGTCTAATCCCACCGCTTCTCGCTTACATTGTAGTTTGTGTTTGAACTACTTGGCCTTCTTGCGACGTTTGAGTTTCGACACGCTCTCAAACAAAGCAAGCAAGACCTGCACCTCGAACGGCCTTTGAAGCCCATCCGATAGTACCTCAGCTTCGATGTGCATCGAGCTGTCTTCTTCATCCACAAAGAAGTCCTCGAAATGACTCAGCATATCCTTGCTCAATAGAGGCTCTCCCTTGGTGGATTTCGCACTGTCCAAGTCTATCCCAAGATGCCACCAATTGTCAGTGATTCTCGAAGCCACGCCCTCTACACCAAGATGCTCGGATAGCAGTTCAACATAGAGTTTGAAGGTCTGGAAGTCCTCCACTGAATGATGTTGTGGGTTGACAATGACAATCCCGCGAGCAAGGTCAAAGTGAAACACTATGCCATCTCCTGCGACCAGCTTAGTGTTGTCTTCTTGGGCTGTCGTGGTCTTGGGCCAGATCTTTCCAAATCGGGACACGAAGTGTTTTAGAGAGCTGACCCTGAGCGTTGAAAGGAAGTCTTTGGTCTGTAGCCGACGGTCCATCATACCTCTGCCTTTGTTCTCGAGAACGAATCGTTTTACCTGCTCGAGATACTGGCTATAGCAGAAGGATGGAAGATCTTCAGGATCTACACCCAACTCAATGAGCATATTCAGGAAGTTGCGGTCCCTGCAGGCAGGACGTACGGTGCAGCCGAGACGGTCCTCCTGGCATTCTTCGCACTTCTGCTCAAGTAGTTCAAAGAACTCCTCGGCAATGTGGCTATCTGATGCTTTGTCAAGCAGCTTCAGTCTTGAAGCAAGATCTTCATTGTGTCGTTTCAGCTTCATTACTTCGGTCAACTCACTCGGTACTGTATGGCTACAGATGGACCTGGAGCAGTTCGGTCGGCACTTTGCCGCACAAACGGCGGCGAAGATGCTTCAAGTTGCGCATTCGCGTTTCAGTTTGATAAGTTTATGGCCCACAACTATGTTCCCGGAGCCGACCTCGGACAAGTTTCATTCGTCGCCCTTGGCAATCTCCTTGAGTTTGGACGTCCAAGAGCGGATTTCTGTATTCAGACTTGCAATGTCGTTTTCATTGAGAGTTGCGGTGGGAGGATAGGACTTCAATTCTCTTGCCTTCTTTCCGAACTGAAATAGCACTGGAGTGTGTCCCTTGATCATCTGTGTGAGCTCGTCTCGGACTTCCTCCAGGGCTCCAGCCATCTCCATTGCTTCGGTCTGAGGCGTTACCATGTCAAGAAGATTGTCCATTATGTCATCAATAGCCGAGGGCGTGACTTTCACAGGTTTCGGCTTCGGAGGAGGCTCTTTCTCTTTCGCGGGCTTCTTTGCAGGCTTCTTCGCATCCTCGTCATCCGGTTCTGCGGCCACCCTCTCAGGTAGACTCGCTGCAATTTCCACTGCCTCAGTCATCTTCTCCAATGATACATTGTACTTGCGTTCGAGGTCGTCCAGCTGCCGCACGATTATTCCGACGATCTCTTTTGTTTCGGAGAGAGAGCCGGACAACTCTTGAATCGTATCCTCAAGCCCAGAGAGGCCAGCTATATACTGTTGGAGTTCGTCAATCTTCTTCCCGACTGCATCGTTGTCTCCACCTGAAGAAGCGACTGACTTCACATCGTTTCCGACATCCGCAACACCCACGAGGATATCATCCATCTTCTTGAATAGGACCTCCATCTCCTTCGAATCACGGATTTCTTCTACGGCAGAATCGATTCCCTTTAGAGTATCAGCGAGACCGTCAACCTTGTCAGCAAGGTCCTTGTCTTCCTTCGTTTTACTCATCTTTTCAAGAGCGGTTTCGATCTTGGAGAGTGGAGCTACGCTCTTCTCAATGTCCTTTGCAGAGGCGAGCTCCTCGAGTTTCTTGCCAATCGATGCAAGCTCCTCAGTGAGTTTGTCTACCTTCTCTTCGAGGCTCTCAAGAGCCTTGTTCTCGCTGACCATTAGTACCCCAACCATTTGGTATTGGAGGTTGTGTGCAGCACAGTTTCTGCATATTTAGATTTTCGGGATGCCTCATAAATGTGGGCGTTACAGAATCTTGATGTATCACTCACAGCGCGAGATCATACTCTGGAGGCGCGAATGACTTCGAGGTCGCACTCTTCGAGGATAGGAAAGAGTCTTCCCTTCTGCTCTGCATTGGTTCCCTTCCAGTCTATGATGGCTCGAGTGACCTTCTCTCTACTTCTTGAGATCATCTGACGTACAAGAGAGGGGCTCATCTCATCCAAAGCGTACTTGGGAGCTATGTGGCCAATCCATACGTTTCTTTCCAAGACTAGCTTGTTGAACTTACTCGCATAATGGGTTCCACCGAAGCCAATCGATGCCTCATGCTCTACAGGGGCCCGAATGCAGTCCATCGCCGCAGCAGCTACCGCCTTGGCTCCATCCATGTTTCGCCAATGTGATTCATCGCTACCAAGCTCAATGAAGAGCATGGGTGTGTTCATCGATGTTGGACCATGATGAGTCACCTCAAGCGTGACATCGAACTCCTCCATTGACCTCTGATCTCTCTCAATCTTCAGTCTGCGGAGAGCTGTGGACACAAGTGATGCAGTGGAAACCGATAGCTGCTCTGGCTCTCCACCAAAACTGGAGTCAGCTCCGAAGTTGCCAGTGCTGTGAACCAGCAGCGCAGCACGGCCAGATTGTGCTCTGTGTCGAGAGCAGAAGATAAAGACTTGCGCCTCAAAGTGCTGTTCAAGGTGATTTGCGAAGATCATGTCCCGATTGGTAGTTATGAGGAGAGCAGATTCTCCAAGCGAGTAGACTGGGCTTCCTTCAAAGCTCGAGCCAGAGTCTTGAAAGCCATGGTCATCTATCAAGACGCTACTTATTGTCTGACTGGCAATGTCTTGAGTGGATGCAACAAGCACTCTCACATTGAACACCCTTTGCTCAAGCTACAACACACTTTTTCAGCAAGGGTTCTAGCTTGATTTCCAGCTGAAGAGTTACCTTCTCCTCAAAGGACTCCAGAATCTCCGACTCGATTCGTTCCCTATGTTCTTGGACTCTTGAAACCTCTCGCGAGATGTCGTCTCTTATTCTGAGCATATCGCTACGATGATACTCTAGGTTCTTCTCAGCCTCTTCAAGGTCGTTCTGAAGTCGAGCACTCTCTGCATAGACATCGGATCCCGCATAAGAAAGACGCTTCTCTTCGACTTCCTTCGCCTTCTGTTGGAGCTCCCGCAATGAACCGTTGCTGATCGACTCCACCTCCTCAATTGCCCTTCTGCCGAGTCGATCCTTCAATGACAGCTTGCCAGTCTGAATTGCTTCCTTCAGGCCGTTGAGACCCTCAAGAAGGCCCGGGTAGTCGTCCGGTTCTTCTACGATGGCTCGGTATGGATCCTCGAAGTAGTCGACAAGTGCTTTCTGTCCTGCGGCACCCACCCTGACACCTGTGTCTCGTTGGAGGAACTTCTTCACCTGTTTCTTCAACGGGTTCATCTTCATTCTTAGCAGGCCAGCCAGGCGATCGGCCTCTTCGTCCAGGTTGAGAAGCCCAGCCACATCTGAAGTTTCAACGAATGTATCATAGGCATTCTTTGCGGAACTATACTCAGATGCAGCAGTTTCAATCTTCATCCTTGTCTGTCTAATCTGCTCTTCAAACAGCTCTTCGCTGTAACCCAAATCCTTCAGCGTCTGAATGCGGCTTCCGATTCTCTCTAGGTCTTTGAGCCAACTATACTCATAGAGGAGTTTCTGAAGCTTGTTCATTTCATTCATCAGCTCTTTCATGGCAACATCGATTTGCTTGATGGTCCTCTTGTGCCTCTTATCCATCCGTCTGATCCATCGGGCACCAGCACCCCAAAGCTCCTGAATGAAGGCTTTGATCTCGTCCTGTAGAGCCTCTGTACTGCCGTGGCTTATCTCCTTGTCAACGTAGAAGTCCTCTGTAATCTCCTCAACCTTCATTGCAAACCTTGTGGCGATTCCCATTGAATCTGGTTCATCATCGTCAGTCTCTTTGAGGTCCTTGGACAGATCTCTGATGTCCTTGAGAGTCCTCTCGACCACCTTGTAGCTCTTTTCCGCCTTCTTGGTGAATTCCTTGGACTGCTTCGAGAGACGTTTAAGATACCATTTCTGGAGCTGGTCGATTGTGAGAGTAGTCATTGGAGTGCCGCCTCAGTGCGTGACCGGAATTCTGTCTTGCTTTTCAACTTTGTGAACCGAGAGCCTCTCTACCCAGTCAACAGAGGAGAGCTTTTAACCGCAGTGACATTCGACAAGTGCAGCATAGGTAAGTGATCGGTCATGTCCGAGGTCTTCGATACCGGGAACCGGCGTCCTAGACTCGATATCAGCTATACAGTTGACTGCATATCTTGAGGAAGAGGTCGACTTGGTTTCTTCATAAAACGCCTCGGTCTGATTGATCCCTCTGGGAAGGAACGGCTACTGCTGAGGAATCCTGCTGAGTATAAGGGAGGCTTCTGGCTCTCTTACCTGAGAAACGGGGTTCTAAGTACGGTTGAATCAACCGAACCGGAATCAGTCTCTCTTATCAGTAGTGAACCGGGAGAAGGGACTCTCAGCGTGGAGCTGCGGCATACGCCCGAGCAAGCGACGGAACCTACCATCGCTCTTGGACTAGACCTTTGGAGCTTCAACAAGCCCATTCTTCTAGTGCGGCACACGACGACCAATATCGGCAGCAGCAGAGTCGAAGACCTGAAGCTTCACTGCCTCTTCGACTTTGATGTGGGAGGCCCCACGAGCTACAAGGATGACATCGGTGTATATGACCCCGAGAGTGGAGTCATAATGGCCTATGACGACACTAGGCTCTCTGTGGCCATGACCTCTCGGCCGCAACCGGACCGTTGGGAGATATCAACACCACTGAAGCTGAAGGTGACACCAAATCGACGCGATCTCAAGAACAACCTTGAGTTGGGACCGAAAGACATTGCCACTGGACTTCAATGGAACTTGGGAAACATAGAACCAGGTGAAAGCAAGTCTGTGGACATTGTCCTCGTTTCTGCGGTGAGTCAGGACGAAACGTCTAGCCTCCTGGAAAATGCTTGGAGCCTGTTCGCAAGGAAGATCCGATGACGTTGGCACGTAAAGCTGAGCAGTGTCAGCAGAGGAAGGGCAGCACCCCATATCTTCCGCGATTCCACTGGGAAGAAAAAAGGAAGGCGAGAAGAGGCCACTCAGTCGAGTCAACCTCATCTCCTAGTCAGACATACTGCATAGGAAATCGACGAGCATCAATGCTGATGACGTGAGCCTAGCAGGCTGCCCCTTGTTTTCCATATCACCACCTGTCAGCAGACCCATATTCACTAGGGAACGCAGGTTCCACTTCACGGTACTGTAGGGCACAGTGGTCCTTCGTGATACGAGATCTGCTAGCGCCGTCACTGTTAGGTCGCTATACTTCAGCAGCTCTGCACTCACCCTCAGAACGAGTTTCTGGTTTTCACTCATCCTCAAGTCTGCAAGACTGAAGAATGACGCAGCGAGGCTGTCAAAAGAAGGTTTGGCGAAAGGTTCGTGACTCTGGTGCACCTGGTGCACACTAGAGAATACATTCACCTCTTGCGTGAATTTCGGACTCACCTTTTGCCTTTGCGACCCGACATTGATGGGCGGTGGTATTTGCTTCAACACCCATTTCGCTTTTCACCTCTTGTAATTGGGTCATCCGGGGACTAATCAGATTTCGATTTAAGCTTTTGCAGCAGAGGTTCGAAACGGTGAAACTACCCAATCTCGTTGGGAATCTCAAGCCCCATTGAACCAAGCTTGTTGAAACCCTGGCTATACAGACTCATGTTGTGCCTGATCTCTTCCTCGATGTCTTTGATTGATGAGAGGTATGAGGTTATCTCGTCAAGCCCGCTTTCTTTGTACTCTTCCATCATGGAATAGACAGTGTCGCTCATTCCTAGCATCAGGCTCCTAATAACGACGCTTAGGTCAATCATTGATTGTACAACCTGAACTGCATCCTCGTCGGGCATATAGGGAAGAAAATCTTCGAGCGCAACGCTGGCTTCCTGGCATGTTTCGACCCGACCGGGGATCACCTCATCGTACATAGAATGCATCCAACCCAGACGCTCCTCACTGGTCAGAGCGCGCAAATTCTCCAGCGAGAAGTACCCTGTCCACGGTCCGAATTCAGTACTCTCATAGGCAATCCAGTTGTCAAAGGCACTCAAGACACGATGCCACCCTTCAGCCGTCCTCGACATCGATCCATCCCGAGAGTCTGTCATCATTGGATGTTATAAACTAGCGTGCAATACAGGAGTTAAGATGTCGGGCAACTATGTTTCAAAACTAATGACGGTTCTAAAAGGAACACAAGACTCAGAGTCGCTTCATACTGTTGACAAGGCTCTGACTGAGCTCTTGGTTGAGGTCGGAGCCTCGCAGGCGCTAGATGACTCTTGGGTCCTCGATAGATCTGCAAGAGTATCCTTGGCTATGCGGGCCATCTCATTGGGTGCCGAGCCAGAGAGCGTAGTGAATCTCCTCTCTTGGAAGGATTTCGAGGGACTTGTGGCAGGAATTCTCGAGGAGAACGACTACCGATGTGTTGAGAGCTTCAGGCGTCGTGGTACATCCAAGATGCAAGGGATGGAAATCGACGTCATCGGAGTGCGCGGAGAGAGAATAGTCTCCGTAGATGCCAAAATGTGGGGGGTCAGAACAGGCAAATCCTCTGCACTGAATAGTGCGGCAGAAAGACAGAGAGAGAGAACCGTACGTCTCTGTGGTGAGATGGAACGCCTTGCAGAGAGAGTCGGAGGTTTACCTCATGGGACATACACTTTGACGCCGATTCTTGTCACATGGTTGGTTGAAGACGTCACTCTGAACGAAGGGGTACCGATCGTTCCAGTCTTCAAACTCAACTCATTTGTTTTGGAGATTTCAAACTACGAGGACATGATTGCCTGCTATGAATGCAGATACTAGAGTGACATTCACAACAACCTACGTTCACACCGTCCTGACGGCCAACTTCAACCATCTGGTTTCTCATTATTCCTGGCCTGCCCATGCAGGAAGCCTCTGTCGCGGACCACCTAGCCTTTGTGAATCTCCAGATACCCAAGTTCTTTCCAAGGTTCACCTTTTTATTGGCAGGCTGTGTGTCGAGAGAAGTACTCCATAGAGGGAGAGAGAACACATGGCTCTGTTTGGTGTCGTGTATCACGAGAATGTGAACAATTGGGCAACTTCGAGTCTTATTGAGGCCATGAAGGCAGAAGGACACGATGCAATGCCCTTCAGACTTCCAGATATTTCTGCAGAACTGCCAAACAGATTCACACACCTAGATGGAAAAGACGTTTCAGACATGAACGGAGTGCTCGTTCGAACAGTTGGTTTTGGAAACAGCGATCAGATAACCTTCCGAATAACTCTGCTAGAACACTTTGAAGACGCCGGAATCTACGTGATGAATCCGGCCTACTCGTTCCGAAGAGCCAAGGACAAGTATGCCACACTCACAGCACTGCACAAGGTAGGAATCCGCGTGCCACGAACGTATATCGGAGAGAATCTTGAGGCCGCAATCGAGTTTGCGGATGAGGTCGGAGATGTTGTGATAAAGCCGCTCATCGGCGCCCGTGGGCTTGGTGCCATAAGAGCGCAGAATCGAGAACTCAATTACAGGGCAATGAAGTTCATTCATCAACTTGGCCAGGTGCTTTACGTCCAGGAAGTGATTCCAAAACCACAACGTGACATTAGGGCGTTCGTGATAGGTGATCAGCTCATTGGCGCAATGTACAGGTACCTACCAGAGGGAGAACCAGGCGAATGGAGAACGAATGTTCATAGCGGAGGTCGTGCTGAGCTTGCACAGCTCGACGATGAATACGCAGAGTGTGCCATAAAGACTGCAAAAACACTCAAGCTTGACTACACAGGGATAGATATCCTTGAAGCGCCTGATGGCCCTTGTGTCATCGAGGCCAATGCCGCTCCTTCTTGGAGCGCACTCTCACGTGTCACGGGAAAAGACATTGCTGGACTGATAGTCGATAAGCTAGTCGAACAATCTAAGAGATAGCACACCAAACGATTCTAGATGCTCGAAAGCAATTGGCCAATACCTGA
>JBHLPB010000148.1:0-6563 GCA_048939905.1 Promethearchaeota archaeon | reverse complement strand
ATGAGTCGATCCTTGTGGACCAGCACCATTAGTCCATTCTTCGCTCCCATTGCTTCTCTGAACTGTGCCGGAAACTTAACAGTCTCATTATCATCATAGACTAGAACTCTGCCGGCGGTTGCTCCTTCATAGTCCTCGGACATCATATCACCCGTTCGATTTCCCCAGATTCCGCTGGGCGAAGTCTAACGTTCTACGGTTTGAGAAACTCGAATATAAATGAAGCTCCAATATCTGCATCATCCAGCAACGAGGGGCGAGAGAATGACCAGACCAATCAACGAAGCTCCCAATCGAGAAAAAGTGGGTTGTTTTTGAGGAATCTTTCTGAATATGAGTCCGAGAAACCACCGATGACATCTCAGAGGGACGCGCCTCAAGGAAGATATCGAGATGTTAGCGAGCTTCGCGTTCAGTTCCTTTGTGAGTATCGATTGCATCTCAAATGGAAGCTTGGTGAGAGAGTTTCAGATGCAAGTATTCGAGGTACAAACCTGCACCAACATGTCCCGCTTGGAACTGGGCCTGTACGGACCCCCAACATGGCTCTTCGAATCACTGTCCTCATCATAACCGTCCTCGCAGCGCTACTCTGGATATTCGGGTGAGAATAATGGGACCGATAGCAAACCTACTCATTCTCTGTCTATTCTTGGGGGGTCTGTTGCTCATGGGATACTGGAAGCTAGGAGGTGGTCTGTTGAACCCCTCTGCTAGAATCATCCGGGGTGCCGAGCCGGCAAGGTGGTCACTTAGAGATTTCCTTCGTCTGCATTCTAATCGACCCAAATCTAGTAGTACTTTCATCTTCCGGGAGGAGTCGATTAGGTCACTCGGACACAGATATGCCGGTCGGTTTGATTTTGCCATTCTCCACTGGGAAGAAGCGCCAATCTTGGATGCAATCGTTGAACGGAAGTTTCCACTGAGATATCTTCCATCAAAGCCCCAACCCCAAGACGTGTTTCAAGCTGGCCTATACGCTCTCGCACTAATGGAGGGTGGCATATCGTGCAGTTCAACACGACTACTTCTAATCTACTGCCTGCAGGAATCTGCAAGTCGCTGCATCGGGAGAAACGGAGGAGAATGTCTGACATGTGGAGAGAAGGCCATGTTTGTGAGAAGATTCCGACCGGAGAGAGTTCTGAGAGGGCTCCGGAAGCTCGATGAGATTTGGTACAAAGGAAGAAAGCCAAGAGCCACTCCAGATTATCCTAAGTGCAAGGCGTGTCCGTATGGGAGAGATGGGTCGTGCGGATACTCACTTCTGTAGGCAAAAGAGTAATCACTCTTGAAGTCACAGGCTGAGGTATGCAAGAAATGAGACATCTTCTGAACCAGGTGATCTCCGTCAAACGTGAACTGAAGGAGATATACTACACGACTCGGAACGAGAGCACAAAGGCAGACATGAAGGAGCTTGTTGCTTCCACGATAGCGGTTCAGAGGATTCTCGAGCAGCTCCTTGAAACGAAGCGGAAATCTAGAGTGGCCAAGAAAGTCCTAAGTGATAGAAAGGCCGAGCTCGCGCTGCGAAGGTGGAACGCTGGGTTTCCAAGACGAGCTAGAGATTTCCTCACGAAGCGCAAGAAGATCGAACAAGAGCATCTTCATCGATACAAGAAACCGTTTCTGGAGTACTTGGAGAACATGGGCAAAGAACTCGTGTCATGGTCTGAGGACATCGAAACGATGAGAGAGATCCCACGCCTCCCAAGGGAGTGAAGACTACCACCTCAGTTTTGCTGCGATACCTCCAAAGGACACTAGCTGGGCACCAGATTCAGTCTGTGTCGAGAACACAAGAATCTCGCTGCCATATTCAGCAACCTTTTCGTAGAGTTCGTCAAGCAGCTCCAGCTTGTCCTCTGATATCATGATGGTTTCAACCCTTCCTGCACGAAGTGCATCCATGACTTCCTTCTCTCCGTAGGCAACAGTGTTCTCTCCCTTCATCAGGGATTCCATGAACGCATCCCATATCTGACGCTCCGCGTAAATCTCAGTTTCCTTGAGAACGCGCGATGCTTCCTTCATGGCTTGATAGAGTCCTGTTTCGTCAATCACACTGACTGGGATAATGACGTCAGCTATCTTCTCCCTGATTCTGTAATCCAGATCTCCTTTCTCAAGGAACTCCTGTGCACGGATTGTATTGCCTCCAAGTACTATCGCATCAACATTATCTATGTCCTCAAGCAACAGGTCCTTGAGGATTCGCCCGACATATCGGAAGAACTCAAGCATCTTCTCCTCTCTGATCCGCAAGTACCTCTTTGCGCTCTGGCCACCTGCCCGCGTCTTGCCAATGATATAGAAGTCCTCGTCTCGTACTAGCTCCATGTGTTTGCCGCGAAGGTAGCCAATAGTGACCTTTCCACCTTCAATCAAGACTATGACAACGAGGCTCTTGGGCAATGTCATCTCTTCGAGTTCGTCTGTGACAAACTCCCTGCCACAAATGTAGGTGAACTGAGAAACTGGTGAGGGAGGTACAACAATCTCGCGAATCTCTTCCTCGCTACCACCTTCCTCCAAGATGCCGAAGAAGAAAGCGATACCATTCTCAGGTATTTGGCTCAACCTGGTCAGTTCACTCAGGATCGCCGTCAGGTTGTCCTGTACATTCTTCCTGTTTGCTTTGCTCTTGATGTTGTCAGCGCCCGCGAGCTCTGCCTTGACAAACCCAGTGACATCAACCAGGCTCTTGGTTGGCGGAATGTAGAGGGTCGTAAACGAGCTATGCCTACCTTGGAGTGTCTTGAGCTCCTTCACCTTGCGTTTGAGCTTCTGACGCTCCGCTGACATCTCGTTTCATCTCTTCGCGCATCTGCTATTTGACGGATTTCATGAAGAACTAGTGGCCGTCAGGCAACCGCCGAGGTCCTCCCGTGGAAGTCTGTATTTTAACGTTGTGTCACAGACGTTTTGCTTCTGCGGCGACAAGTTAAAAAGGCTGTCAGATTCAGGCAGTGCAAACAGGTGATGAAGGGATGCACCGCCAATTTACAACGCCCAGTTGATGGGAATCTTCTTTTACGGGCCCAGTCTGTATGCGGCGTGTGTAATCGGACATCACGGAATCGTTTCAGGAGTTCTGATTGACGGATGAGCGAACAGTTGACTGAAGGAGAAAAGGCAGTCCTTCGAGCCCTGACTGACCAAGAGAGAAGAATCACTGCTGCTGAGCTTGCTGAGATGCTTGGTCAGAAAGATATGAGAGTGGTATCCATTCTCAACTCGCTTTCACAGAAGGGCCTTGCCAGTCTGAAGATTCGAGAGATTGCGTCCTACACCCTGACCGAAGAGGGCTCAGAGTACGCTGAGAAAGGCCTTCCTGAAGTCAGACTGTTTCGTGCAGTCGTGGAATTAGGGGGAAAGGCGAAAGTTGACGAGGCTGTGGTCAAGAGCGGTCTGACACCCGGTACAAAGGGTATCGCCATCAACTGGTCCCGGAAGAACGGGTGGCTGGGAATCTCCAAAGAAGATGGAACGACCGTCCTCGAAGTCAAAGCAGAAGTTCCAGAAACCCCCGTGGAGGAAGTCCTGTCTGCCATATCTGAAGGGCGTGAGGCTATCCCTGAGGGCCTCGACTCGGCCTTGGAGGAGGCGATAGAGCGTTCATTGGTCAACACCTCCATGAAAAAGGTGTTTGAGGCCGAGATTACTGGTGAAAAGAAGGACGCGATTGAAGAGCTGTTATCGAAAGAAATCAAGGGAATTCTGAATCTGACCCCAGAGATGCTTTCATCTGGGGGTTGGAAAGGGAAGACCTTCAGACCCTATAACGTTGAACTGCAGCCTGCATACGTCAACTATGGGAAAAAACACCCGTATGCTGAGTTCAACGACTGGCTCAGGGAGATTATGATAGGGCTAGGTTTCACTGAATGGTTCGGTCCATATGTCGAAACCGAGTTCTGGGGCCATGATACCCTATTCGTTCCTCAGGACCATGTTTCTCGGGAAGTTCAAGACCAATTCAGAGTCGTGTCGCCACACGACCATGGAGACATTCTAGATAATAGGTACTACAAGGCAGTTAAGGCTGTCCACGAGAATGGTGGAGATACAGGATCCAAAGGTTGGGATTGGCCCTTCAGCAAAGAGGTTGCAACTAGACTCTGCTTGCGTCCTCATACAACTCCTGTTTCGATGCGATACTTGTACGAGCATCGTGAAAGCCCCCAGAAGATGTTCATCATCGACCGTAACTTCAGGTCCGAGAAACTCGATGCAATACATGGGCAGGAATTCGACCAATGTGAAGGGATCATCATGGACAGGGACCTGACGTTGAGAGACCTGCTAGGGTACTTGACATCGATATGCAAAGGAGTCGGCATCAAGAAGATGAAGTTCAAGCCAGGACAGTTCCCGTTCACGGAGCCGAGCGTCGAAACTTTGGCAAAACATGACAAGCTAGGTTGGATTGAGCTTGGTGGCTCGGGGATTTTCAGACCAGAGGTCACACATCCTCTGGGAATCAAGGACACTGTACTCGCGTGGGGGATCGGAAGTGGGAGACTCTACATGGCATCCATGGGTATCAACCTCTTCACTAGGGACTTGACATGGCTCAGGAAAAGCGTCTTTGTAGCGTAGGTGATTATCATGATAGTAGAATGTAGGATTGATGACCTGTTCGCATTGATTGGAAAGAAGATGCCCCTAGAGAAGCTCGAGGAGATTCTCCTCTTGGTGAAGGCCGAAGTAGAGAAGGTCGACGACAACGTCATCGAGATTGAATTGAATCCTGATCGCCAAGACATGCTCTCAACTGAGGGCATAGCAAGAGCTGTACGGTCTTTTCTAGGTCTTGAAACTGGACTACGAAAGTATCGCGTGAAGAAATCTGGCAAGCAAATCATCGTCAAACCCGGCCTTAGCCGAATTAGGCCGTTCATCTCTTGTTCCATCGTCAAGGGTGTGAGGGCTGATGACGAGCTTATCAAGGAGTACATGCATCTTCAAGAGGCTCTGACCACGACCCATGGAAGAAACAGAAGCAAAGCCAGCATAGGACTCTACGTGTACGACGACATTGATTTCCCAATCATCTATGGTCCCAAAGAACCGAAGAAGATCAAGTTCGTTCCACTCGGAGATGATGTCGAGATGGACGGCCCGACCATTCTCGCTAATCACGAGAAGGGAGTCCAATATGGTTCCATCATTAAATCCCACAGGAAGTGGCCCCTTCTGTACGACTCGAGCGACTTGGTGTTGAGCCTCCCACCCATCATAAACAGCAACAATCTAGGCAGAATCACTACTGAAACGAAGAACCTCTTCATAGAGGTCACAGGTACTCACCTTCCAACTGTGGATCAGGCACTCAACATCATGACGGTTTCGCTTGCAGACAGAGGAGGGAGGATTGAATCAGTCTCTGTAGTGTATCCAGACGGTTCAATTGATGAAACTCCCGACTTCGCACCTGATCTCCTGGCCATCAGCATCCAAGACATCAATGCACTGACTGGCCTTGGATTGAGCGGAAACGAAATCGTTGAGGCACTCGGAAGAATGGGATTCGGAGCCAAATTGATGAATACAAAGAAAGTGCAGGTTCAGATTCCAAGGTATAGAGTGGACATTCTACATCCGGTTGATGTGATAGAAGACATCGCCATAGGGTACGGGTTCGACAGGATCGAGCCTGCGATGCCGCAGACGATGACAACCGGGAAAGTACATCCTGTCACGAGGCTTAAGAACAAGGTGAGAGACCTCATGGTCGGAGTTGGCTATCAAGAAATCATGAACTACATCATGAGCTCCCCTGACCTTCTGAAAGAGAAGATGCTCAGGAGTCGTCCAGTGGTTACTACAGGGAATCCCAAGAGTCGAGAATACTCGGTGCTCAGAAACTCACTCTTGCCTGTTCTTCTTGACTTCGCATCACAGAACCAACACGCCGACTACCCACAGAAGTTGTTTGAGGTTGGAGATATCGCAGTTCCCGATGAGCTGATGGAGACAAGGATACAACAGATTCCAACCGTATCAGGCGTCGTGATTGACACGTCAGTGAACATAACAGAACTGGCTACCGACATCGGGTTCTTGTTGAGGAATCTTGGGCTGGATGGCGCATTCAGTTACTCTGAACGAGAAGACCCCACTTTCATCGTGGGTAGAGCTGCGGATATTCTCAAGAGTGACGAACCAATTGGGATGTTCGGGGAGGTTGCTCCTGAAGTGTTGACAAATCTAGACCTCAAGATGCCAGTTGTAGCATTCGAGATATACCTTCCACGAAGCGGTGAGTGGTGATATTAGAGAAGTACACATTCCCAAGGGCCAACTCCCGCAATAGAAATATAAGAATTGGCAGGGATGATGAAGCACTAGTTTCACACTGCGCACACACAGGGGCACTAATGAATGACGGAAGGTCCACCTCCCTCAGGAGCAATTTCCTCAGATGAACCATCTGATGAGTTCAAGTTCCGAGTCGTTCTGCTGGGTGAGGCGACGGTGGGCAAGACTTCGTTGATAAGAAGATTCACCGAGAACTCATTCGATGAGGAGTATAAGCAGACAATAGGTACGAC
>JBHLPB010000147.1:0-6582 GCA_048939905.1 Promethearchaeota archaeon | reverse complement strand
GAGGGGCATCCGGCGCCATTCCCTGAGGAACT
Organism: Promethearchaeota archaeon; assembly: GCA_048939905.1. Taxonomy (GTDB): domain Archaea; phylum Asgardarchaeota; class Thorarchaeia; order Thorarchaeales; family Thorarchaeaceae; genus SMTZ1-83. The sequence goes on along the minus strand of JBHLPB010000147.1, from coordinate 6,550 downwards.
GCCTCAAAGATGCATCCGTTTCTATTCCTACATAGGAGACACAATCCTTGACCCCTTTGCCGGGAGCGGGACTACTCTTGCGGCGGCCAGAAGGCTTGGTCGTAATTCCATAGGATATGAGATCAATCCTGAATATGAGGAACTAATCCGTGCTAAATTGGGAGTCGACGAGGATTGGAATGATCACGCATCTTTTGAGGTGGTTCTCGACGGCACCAAACCTAAATAGAAACGCTCTCCTCTCTGTCATATTCCGTCAATGCTCGGTTTCAGTTGGAGTCAGAAGAAGGGAGGAATCTCAGAAGGTGCCCTATGACGTCATAGTAGTTGGCGCTGGTCCCGCAGGCTCCATTGCCGCACATGACTGCGCGCGCGCGGGACTCAAGACGCTTCTCCTAGAGAAGCATGCGCTGCCTAGAGACAAGCCCTGCGGTGGAGCTGTAATGTTCAGGGGGCTCCATATTCTCAAGGGGCAAGTCCCAAGGAGTCTAGTTGAGCAGAGAATCCATGGTCTGAGATTCATGCTTTCGAGCGGTGATTCGGCCGAGTTCAAGTCGGTCAAGATGCTGGGTATCACAGTATTCCGGGATCGTTTCGACGAGTTTCTGGCAAGACGCGCGACAATAGCCGGGGCTGAACTCCTGGAAGAGGCACGAGCGGCGGGTGTTTCGTTGAGTCGAGAAGGCGTGACTGTGCAGCTGAGTGATGGGCGAGAGTTCGCCTCACAGTTCGTAGTCGGTGCTGATGGTGTTAACTCCACTGTGGCCAAGTGCACTGGGCTCAGGCCAGAACGTAAAGACCTGAATCGCGTAGGGTTGGGAATGGAATCTGATTTCCATGTTGGCGAGGATGGGGTGCTGAAGGCCACTGCAGGCGACCCATCCATTCTTCTACTTGTACCGATTGAGAATCGAGTATCCTATGGTTGGGTCTTTCCGAAGAAGGAGCATCTGTCAGTCGGAATCGCTGGAGCAGCTGCACACATGCTACGTCTTCGTCCTATCTTTGACTCCTTTGTTGCGAGGATGGAGAAGGAGTTGGGTGTAAGACTTCAAGCCACAAAGCGCCGTGTTCACTTTCTCGGCGCAGATGGCGTGACAAGCAAGAATGTAGCTGCTCGTGTCATACTTGTCGGTGATGCTGCGGGCTTTGTAGATCCAATGATGGGTGAAGGAATAGCTTATGCAATGAGGTCTGGCGTGCACGCGGCCAGAGTGATTGTGAATGCCTTGGAGTGTAATCGTACAGACGAAGAGTATCTTGAATGGTATCAAACGATATGCTCCAAGGAGTTTGGGGCGAACTTCAGAATGGCCGAATGGGCTGGATTGAGAGGGACCTCTTTCACTGAGTTTGTGCTCGCAAGAGCAAGTGGACACCCCTTGGCATCGGAGATTCTCACCATGCTCGCAAGAGGAGAAATCGGCTACTCCGAAATACCCCATACAATTGTGAGAAGTCTTCCAAGAGAGCTACCAAGACTCCTTCGTCGTGCCGTTGAGTCTAGGATATCTAGTTCTCCCCGAAAAGGTTCTTAGGCCAATTCATTACCGGCTTGTAAAGGACTGTGAAGCGGATGCGGGTGACGTGGATTGTCATACTACTACTCTTCATTCCATTCGGGAATGTGGAAGCTCTTCAGACGAGTCATGTCCCTGAGTTTGATGGCTCAAACGCCATGATGTACCTGACTCAGCAGTGCCAGTTTGGACCTCGGCCTCCAGGATCCGACAATCTGACGCTCTGCAGAGAATACTTCGCGGGAACCTTGGAGTCATTTGGGTGGACTGTAATCGAGCAGAACTTCACCTATCTAGGGGTAGAATGTGTCAACTTGATTGCGCGTTATGGGGCCTCTGACAATGCTACGCTCATTCTCGCTGCACACTATGACACCAGGCCGCTTGCAGATGAAGATCCAGATCCAGCGAATCGAACACGTCCTGTTCTTGGTGCCAATGATGGTGGTAGTGGGTCTGCTGTCCTGCTTGAACTCTCAAGAGTACTACCAGTATCCATTCGTTCTGACGTGGAAATCGTCTTCTTCGATGCCGAGGACTCTGGTGGAATCTCTGGATGGGCGTGGATTGTGGGTTCTACCTACTATGTGAGCCAACTGAATACGACCAGAAGAGAAGCAATTGACGCTATGATCCTGTTTGATATGGTCGGTGACAAAGATGCGCGTTTTCTTCGAGAGCGTGGCTCAACAAGATCACTCCAAGACACATTCTGGTCACTTGCTGCCGATATGGGTCACGATGATATCTTCATTGACACACTTGGTGCCAGCATCCTGGATGACCATCGTCCTTTTCTGGACATAGGTGTCCCCGCCCTTGACATAATCCAGCACAATCCCTTCCCCTCCTCTTGGCATACCGTGGAAGACACCCCTGACAAGTGCAGCAGTGCAAGTCTTCAGGCAGTTGGAGAAGTAGCAGAAGTGTTTGTTGTAAGCGGACTAGCCAATGATGGCACATTCGTGCCAAACCCTCCCGACTTGCTATACATTGCGCTGCTTATAGCTGGCACAATCATAGTGGTGACCGCCCTAACATTGACGAAACGTAGATAGGATATTACACGTTTTTAACAAGCAAGGACTCAATCCACTATCTGAGGACCTTAATCACGGTGATTTGGATTGAAGAAGACCGTTCTATACAGGCCCGTTGGAATGCAGTCACCACCATTGACCTGCATGTCGGTTAATCCGACGGGAAAACGTCTGGCCTGTGGAACGTTGGACTCGGAGATCATTCTTCTTGATTCTTGTGATGGTAAACCAAGGAAAGCTATCAAGGGACACGAGGGCGCCGTTTCAGGAGTCGCTTTCATAGCCAAGGGAAAGGGTCTATTGTCCACAAGCTGGGATTGCACAACAAGAAGGTGGACCATGAGGGGTGCCCCCAAAGAGAACCCCTTGCTTCGACATGGTACGGAGGTCAAGGCGCTAGGAGTGGACTCAAGATCCGCCCGGGGCGCTGCTGGAGCCCGTGATGGGGAGGTGAAGGTATTTTCAGTTTCCACTCTGAAGAACCTCCGAAACCTGCAAGCTCACAGAACAGACGTTTCGGGATTGGCATTCACAAGTGATGACTCGAAGCTCGTAACAGCATCATGGGACGGCGAGTGCAAGGTGTTCGACATGACCAGTTTCGAGAGAATAAGAACGCTTGTCAAGCAAAAACACCGCATCCGTGCATTTTGCATTGCGCCGGACGATTCCCGGGCCTTCTTGGGTCTTCATAATGGAGTTGTGTTGTCTATAGATCCGGAGAGTCCTAAGGACCGCGTAGAGCTGTCTGGGCACACTGATGTTGTGACATCACTAGCAGTTGACCCATCCAGCACACATCTTGTATCTGGAGGATGGGACCGACGGCTTATCGTTTGGTCTCTTGAATCAGGGAAGAAGATAATGGACGAGAGTCTACTGGCAGGTCTGTCCTCTCTTGTCTGGGCGCCTAGGGGACTCTGCCTCTATTCTGCTGATCACTCCGGTGCACTCACATCTTGGGACTTCGACAAGTGATTCGGAAACGAAGCGTTCTAGGTATCCATGCGAATGTCGATATTCATGTAGCCCTCCTTGTTCCATGTCATCCTAACCCTCCCCTGCTTCTTCTGCCCAGTAGCAAGCTCATGGAGTTGAGAGGCCGCACGATTCCTGCTTGGCTTGTCAAACGGGATAGGGATCCTATCTCGATCTTGGGTTTCTAGATTCAATCCCTTCTCTTGAACCCTCACAATCGGATGGGAGAGAATCATTCTCCCTTCCTTGAAAAGAGGAGGCTTATCTCTCATACTGCGAACCATTTCCGCCAATCTTCGATTTCGACTTACTTCAACCCATGCTGTCTTGACGACATCTCTTAGATACTGCTCTCTCTTGTCAAACCGGTTCAAGAAACCCTCTCGAACATGTTCAAGTGTCTTGTTTCCTGAAGGTAAGTGCTCTTTGAGAATCACTCTAATGACGTAGTTTGTTGCAGATGCATATCTCTCGAACTCCGGTTCGACTCTGTCCTGTTTGTCACGAGTGAGTGTAACACTGGCAAGTTTCACTATCTCAGACCCTGCTCCGGACATCAAGCTCCACAAGTCACGGATGACTTCAGTCTTGTCTAATCAATGTAACCAAACAAGAGCGTTTACAATCGTTGCGCAATGAAATGCGCCTCACTAATCCCTCTCTCAATCCCTTTTTCGGTGAAGTCGAACGCACCATGTTGGACCAGGATATTCTCATAGAACACTGGCTCATTCTCCTTTAGTGCCTGGACGAAATTGGTCTGGTCAACCTCAAAATGACCCGTCAAGGCCAACAACGCGCGGCCTATGTTGTCAACTGCACGTCTCATCTCCAATACAGCAAGCTCATAGTCCCCCGATAGTGTACAGTTTCTTGCTCCATGATACTCTCGTTGCGCGCGCGTTAGTAGTTCCATAGCATAGTCGTCCACGGTGCCTTCACTGAAACGGCCTTCTGCAATCTCAATCCATCCTCTGACCTCCTCGAGAGTATCCATGAGATCTTCCTCTTCCATCCCCTTGAGCTTGAAGGTTCTCAAGAAGAGGGGGTATGAAACTGGATCGAGGAGACGTATCTCGGTAAGCACCTCTGATGGTTTCATGATTGAGAAGTAGTTGTTCTTCATGACAATTACGCGTCCTAGGTCGAAGAGTCCGCTACGGAGTTCATGGATTGCACTTATCGTGTCGCCGAGTTCAGCACTCTTTGAGGCATTATTGAGAGACAAGAGCGCCTCGTCTTTCATGCTATCTATAGCTTCTTCAGACCAGACAAAATCGGCTGCACGTTTCTGCCACTTCTTGAGCTTTCCCTTTGTATCATGAACAACCTTGGCATTCCTCAGTATTCCTATGAGCCCCGCAATACGGAGTGCATCACTTGTCTTTCCCTCAAAGACGTCCTCTATCACCTTCGGCGTCAAGAAGGAAATGTCAATCCGAATACCTTTGTGTTCTTGGAACAGCTGTGCGGGAGGTTCAGGATCATCCCAGATAACACCTAGGTCCAGATCGGAGGTGGCCGTCAGTGTGCCCTTCACGAATGACCCATAGACGAAGATTCCCTTCACCTTGTCGTGACCCTTCCACTCTTTCACAGTGTCCTTCAACGCAGCATCGAACTTCTTCTGCAGGTCAAACACGACGCAGTCACCTCTACCCACCTGCAGTGCAGCACAACAGGATGACTCCCCATTGCATAGGCTTGTCAATAAAGATATCTAGTGGAACCATTCGCCCATGAGAAATAATAGGTGCGATGTACTCTTGAGTACGAGTTGACTGCAGTGTCTCGTATCGATGGACGAGCCGCCGATGAACTAAGGCCTGTGACAATACAGCGTGGTTTCTTGAAGTATCCAGAAGGCTCAGTCCTAATCAGTACGGGCGAAACAAAGGTGATTTGCACTGCAACGGTTGAAGATGGCGTTCCTGGGTGGCTCAACAACGCGGATCAGGGTTGGGTGACTGCTGAGTATGCGATGCTACCTCGTGCAACTGAAGATAGGACAAATAGAAACAGAGTCAGCGGCCGAGGTGCAGAGATTCAGCGTCTCATAGGCAGATCGTTGAGAGCATCTGTAGATCTCAAACGATTGGGTGAGAACACTATCAGAATAGACTGCGATGTGATTCAGGCTGATGGAGGTACTAGGACCGCGTCAATAACCGGTGGATATGTTGCCTTATGCGATGCCCTCCAGTTCATGCTTGACATGGACATGATACGTGAGATTCCTCTACTCGGGCACGTGGCGGCTGTGAGTGTGGGAACTGTGGATGATGAAACGCTTCTCGACCTCTGCTATGTCGAGGACGCTCGGGCAGACGTAGACATGAACGTGGTCATGCGTGATGCTGATTTTGTGGAGGTCCAGGGGACCGCTGAGGGGCCGCCCTTTGACCGCGGAACACTTGACCAAATGCTCAGCCTCGCCACCAAGGGAATTCAGGAGCTCATTGAGGCACAAAAACAGGCTCTCGGCAAGTAATGGCCACAGTTATACCTCAGCATTGCCTACTGGGCGCAAGTCGACCCAATCGGAGGATGACATCTTTGGAACTACCTGACGGGTTTGAGTTCTGTACTGCGAAGACCGAACAAGACTTGGAGGACATCATAGAATTCAATTCAAAGGTTCACGAAGATGACCCTGAGGAACTCAGACGTGTGATTGAGAATCTCCCTGGTTTTGGCCTTGACATGAACTACTTCATCCGGGATGTTGACAAGGGCATAATCGTTTCAGCAATCAACGCCATACCAAGCACTTGGGCCTACGAGGGAGTCCCTCTTCGCAATCTGGAACTAGGATGGGTTGGCACTCTGAAAGAGTATCGGAAGCGGGGTCTTGTCCGTGCGTTGTACTCCCACTTTGACTGCCTACTCCAAGACGGAGAATATGATATCTCCGCTATCCAAGGGATTCCTCACTATTACCGCCAGTTTGACTATGAATTCATTCTGCCATTGGGCCGGCGAGTCGCTCTAAGCCCTCACTTGATACCTAAG
>JBHLPB010000146.1:0-6652 GCA_048939905.1 Promethearchaeota archaeon | reverse complement strand
CGTGCTCTTGTCTTCTGATAGAGCTGAGTATACCTTGAGAAGAGATCAGTTCTTGACATGCCAATTCACGACGCTGCGTAGTACGGCCCGCCATTGTTATTATCTCTTGTCTATACCAATACCGCATCGCCACAACCTATAAAGAGGACCTGCTATCCGAGGAATCGGACTCGATAGGCGTCCCGCAACGGTGGACACATCATCATCAAGTCGTCAGGTGCGCAAAATGGAACGAAAGAGTCGTGGTCTAGTACTGGCAGTTTGTGGAGTGGCGTTACTGATTCTGTCCTTCTTCATTCTTCTAAGCTATGCAGACTTCTACCTTCCTTCACTTGTCCTGATGTTTGTGTCCGTCGTTTTGATAGGCCTGGGCACGGCTCTCGCAAAGGGAATGGACTCGAGTATCGAAGCGCCTAAGGACAAGTGCTACTACTGTAGCGGAACAGGGAGGATTCAGGCAGGAGAGGAAATCGAAACGTGCCCGCGCTGCGGAGGCACAGGCTTGGCTCGGCCCGACGACTGACCTCACTCATCTCAGTATGATGCCTGATTTACGGGTCGGGAGGATGATCAGCTGAAGCAGCCGATAGTGATGGGGCACAGAGGTGCAAGAGCAGAGGCTCCCGAGAACACGCTATTGTCATTTGAGAGAGCACTGCAGATTGGCGCAGACATGATTGAACTCGATGTTCGTGAAACTGCAGATGGCCATCTTGTCTGCTTCCATGACCCTGATGTTTCAAGGACCACTAGTGGGACCGGTCTGGTCACTGAACTCACCTTAGATCAAATCAGATCATTGGATGCAGGTCAGTCCCAGAAGGTGCCCCTTTTGGAAGAGGTTCTTGACTTTGCAGAGGGCCGGATAGGTGTGGACATTGATGTGAAGGTCCATGGTGCAGAGGAGAGGATCCTAGGATTTGTTGAAGACAGGGATATGGTTGACACCGTTATGGTTTCAGCATTCCATCACGTGATGCTTGAGATAGTGCGGGAACTGTCGCCGGACATTACCACTGCTCTCTTGTTCACTAAAGATATCGAGGGCTACATAGCGCACGCAATGACGATTGAGGCAAATGCAATTAATCCGAAGTTTGAGATTCTGACATCGGAGGCAGTCAAGTCCGCCCAAGAGGCTGGCCTTGCAGTCTATCCGTGGACAGTCAACGATAGAACATCTCTGCTACGCATGTTGGAAATGGGAGTGGATGGCATAATAACTGACGATCCGAGATTCGCCCTTCAGGTCATCGTTGACTACTTCGAATCGAAGCAATGAGAACTCTAGTTCAACGAGTGTGTTCTGTGACGAACTCCATCACCAGCTCAAATGCCTCAAACCGCTTGGCATGGCATGTAATCACATGTTCAGCTTCCTCAATGACATGAAGCGCCTTGTCTTCAGATGACACACCCTCGTAGGCGATTGTGCCATTCTTGGGGTTGATTGTCTTGTCGGCTCCAGATTGGATCACGAGGGTCGGGATGTTAACGTTCTGCAACTCACTTCTCACGACCTTCATCAGCTTAAGTAGCTCATGATAGGCTGAGAAAGGCTCTCGCGGATACTTCGTGCGCATGATGTCGTACATATCTGGCATACTTGAGAGGTCCACTGTGCGATACTTCACGAAGACCTTGAGTAGTGGTATGAACCGAGCCAGAATCGAGTCCACGTATAGGGCTGGAGACATCGGAACCACACCGTCAATCCCCTTCTCCTTCGCTGCGAGTAGAAGTGACAATGCCCCGCCCATAGATAGTCCTGCTACGAAAGTATGAGTGGGCCTCCAGGACCGTACCAGCTCCAAGCCAGCGACAGCAGATTCATACCACTCTTGCCAAGTAGTTGTTGAGAGATCTTCAGGCGTCGTAGCATGTCCTACAAGTCTGACTGCAAAGGAGGCAATCCCCTTGTCCGCCAAATACTCTCCAAGGCTGGTCACTTCGTCAGGCGCCGCGGCAAATCCGTGTATCAGAAGAAAGGCGACCTCTGCTTCCTTGGGTCCATTTGTGACACCGTCAACTTCACCTGTCATCGCTGGCATTGTGTGGCACCAGTGCTGAGTTATATGTGCCGGTCGAGGGACTCTTCTAGTCAACAAAAGGTTGGTGTTTCTTCGCAATATCTAAAAGGTCGTTGGTTGCCTCTCTCCGCGAGGTTGGACGCATGAAGCTTATCGTAAACGGTGAAGAGGTCTTTATGAATCAGTTTGTTAGTGACTTACTCCGAGATGTTATTCACGCCGTAGTGAAGAATCTGAAGGGTGCAGAGATTGACGAGATATCCAGAATAGAGGTTTCCTAGTCGCTGTAGAAACCTGTTCAAGGATGTGGGATGGTACATGGCGCAGTACGGTTGGAACGGTAAGACTCTCTGGGTGGACCTGAATAAGAAAGAAACTAGAGAAGAAGAATTGAGCTCAGAGGTATATGAGAAGTTCATCGGCGGAAAGGGTCTTGGAGCCTATCTACTTTACAGAGAGCTTGAAGCTGGCGTTGACCCGCTCGGACCTGAAAACGTTCTCTTGTTCATGACAGGCCCACTTCAGGGACTCCCCGCCACAAATGTCGGCAGATGGTCCCTAGTAACGAAGTCTCCTCTGACAGGAATATACATCGATACACACTGCGGTCATGCCCTGGGTCGCGAGATTAAGAAATCGGGATACGACGTCGTAGGAGTAAGGGGACGCGCAACTCGTCCAATCACACTTGTCATCGAAGATGACGACATTCGGTTTGAGGATGCTGAATCAATCTGGGGGAAGGGCACCTATGAATCTACTAAGCTACTGCATGAATCACTAGGGGAAGACTTCATTGTCTACGTAATCGGTCCCGCAGGTGAGAACCTGGGTCTGCTCGCTACTGGTTGTTGTGAAATTGCTCACCAAACAGGGAGAGGCGGAGCTGGGGCAGTCATGGGGTCAAAGAATCTGAAGGCAGTAGTGGCAAAGGGATCGAAGATGATCGAGGCGGCCAATCCGGATGTCATTCGAGAGGTTGCCAAAGAGGCTGCTGCGTCCTGGAAAGACAAGGGCCCTGACTATGGGTTCAAGAAACACGGAACAGGTACGCTCATAGAAGTTGCGAACAGCCTTGGGCAGTATCCAACCCGAAATTGGGAAAGTGGGTACTTCGAGGACGAAGAGAACCTATGGCCCGAGAAGCTGGATGAGTGGTATGAGGGAAACAAGATGTCTTGCCCTCATTGCTTCATGAAATGCACTCGCGCCTTCAGGACTGAGGTTGACGGTGAAGAGGTTCACTCAACACCAGAGTATGAAACTTGGGGTATGATGGCAGGCAATCTCGGGATAGGAGACCCCCAATCTCTCTTCAGACTCTGCTATCTCAGTGATGACCTAGGTCTTGACACAATCGGTGCAGGTTCAGCCATCGGGTTTGCTATGGAGGCATTTGAGAAGGGCATTCTCTCTGAGAAGGAGATAGGCTTCTCTCTTAGATTCGGTGACGGAGAAGCTGCGATGAAGCTGCTGAAGATGATTGCCCACAGAGAAGGCATAGGTGACCTTCTTGCGCTGGGAACAAGGAAGGCGGCGGAAAAGATAGGAAAAGGCAGCGAAGACTTCGCTGTTCACGTAAAGGGTCTTGAAACACCTGCTTGGGATCCGCGTGGACGGAGAGGAATGGGTCTGTCATATGCAACAGCCGACGTTGGCGCAAGTCACCTGAGGGGTTGGCCTGCTACGACCGAGCCTCCATCGACATCCGCCCTCGACATGGTAGAGTCAATGCTTGATTCCAGAGACCTCAAACTCCTGCGTGACACGCTAGTAGTCTGTCATTTCACATGGCGTATTCCATTGAAGAGGAGCCAGCTGATTCGTCTACTCAATGCGGCCACAGGACTGGAGTACGATGAGAAGAGCATCGCACTGTACGCTCGCCGGATTGAAACACTGACCCGGATGTTCAACCACAGAGAGGGCATATCTAGAGCGGATGATGTTCTCCCGAAGAGGTTCTGGGAGCCTGAGAAATTGGGCCCGCGAGAGGGAATGACGGCCTCCATGGATATGAACGATTGGGAAGCATGCCTTGACAAGTTCTATGAACTCCGAGGCTGGGACAAGGAGGACGGACTGCCCACTGCTGACACATTGAAGCTTCTGGGTCTTGAGGAGATTGTCTAGAATCTGTAGGCATCGACTCAGAAGATGCGTTCCCGGAAGCTCCTCCGTAGGTAGACTTCCTTATGCAATTCATTGAATTCTGAGTCTAAATACAGTCGCATCACGTCCGCTCTGTCTTCACGGACTATCGCGTCTAGAGCCCGCAGTCGTTTCTCGGTGGCAATCTCTATTGTCTTCTCCAGCATGCTTAGCCCGAGATCTGTACCCTCAAGTTCGTCCTCAACCTCGAAATGTTGAATGTAGCCAACGTCTCCAAGTTCGGGATCCTCTGCGACATCAAGTCTGAGTGCCGCCACAATCATGTCTTGGGCAGCCGCCACAACATACATGGTTTCTCTTGTCGAACCGATAGGGGTGAATGCCGAACGCGTTGTTAGACCGTGAAAATCTATGCCTTCTCTCTTGTAGAACGCGTCAAGAGTTGTCCTATCTTGAGCTGTAGCAAGCCTTACCTGTATCTCCATGATGCAAGCACCTGTGCGTATCCGGTTTTTTCGATGAGTCTATGATAGAAATCTTGTGGTGTGTCTCCCAAAGTAGGACTAATGGTGGCGATTTGCACATCTTGATATGGTTTCCCGTGAGGATGTTGACAGGGTAAACGTTGTGTCGGCGGTATCTCCCTATTCGGAAGCGTCATCAACATCAAGTGACAGTCTGCTGCTCTTGGTGCTAGTAGTCTGTTTTCTTATTCTCTTGATGACTATCGCTCTCATCTACATCCCTGCAGGTCTTAGATGATGGACCTGTGCTGGCTGTCTATTTGATCAACCGGAATATCTGCTCTATTCGTTCAGTGAACTCGCTGTCCGGATGGCGCATGGAAACGACGTACCTGCTTCCAGCCTCTATGAGCAGCGGCAATAGAGGTATGATTGTAGCCACGCTTGTCTTGAACTTGCTCTCTACCTCTTGCCGAATAGCCTTGTCTTCGTATATGCTTGGCTTCTTGTTGATGATGATTTGGATGTCTGGAACCTGCAACTTCCGGGCAACGCTCAAAGTTGCCGCTGTTCCCAGGAGGTCCTGTTCATCGATTCTGGCAACGACGAACAAGTTGTCAGCGGTCGCCATAGAGAGCAAGGTCTCCCTGTCCAGACCAGGATGTGTATCTATAATCAAGTAATCCAAATCCTTAACGCGCACTACCTCGTTGAACCCGTTCTTCAGGTCTGAAACTTCATAGCCTTCTCTGAGAATCCTAGTAATGTCTGCGGCAGTCATCGAGCTCGGTATCAACAACAGGTTCCCTGAATCGATGCTTGAGAACTCCTTCCTTGCAGTAAGGTCTATGCACGCGTCAGCAATATCACATTCTCCTCTCAGGAAATCGTTTAGTGTGCGCTTCATTCTCTCTCTGCCGAGTCCAAAGATTACGTGAATACCGGGAGATGCCATATCTGTATCCATCACGGCTACGCGTTTTCCATTCAGAGCCGCCACAGTGGCCAGATTCGCGGCGATATTGGACTTTCCAGTTCCACCTCTGAAACTATGTATGCTCACTATCTTCGAACTCATGATTCATCACCGAGCATCTCCCGCACCATGAACTGGGTATAGGACATAAAATGCCAGATGTGCGTCGAATAGGTGTCTTGAACCTTATATTTCCTGTCGGGCCATACTATCGCTATTCCAAGACATCCACAAGTTTCCACTCAACCTGCTCGCCAAGCTTCGACAGCACCTCATGAAGACGTTCGGAAGTGACTCCCAACTTCTCGCTAATCTCTTCGAGCGATCGTGAGCCGTCGCACAGTGGCATCGCACGCTTCAAGAGCTGATACTCTTTCTCAGGAAGGCCGACGAGGCCTAGGTACGCGTCAAACCTTTCATCCGCCCCCTCGATTTGAGGACACATCTTTGAGATGCGGAGGACTCCCCAGATTGCAAGATACTCAACTGCCTCCTGTACTGCTTTCTCTTCTATCCCGAGTTTCGCACTCAAGTCGTGAATAGACTGCTCTCCGTCTATCGTTTCAAGGATCATATTTCCAATCCGTCCAAAATCACGATGGTACTGGTCTAGAAAGCCATGTGCATTGGATGCCAAATCAGACTCTTCTGCCTTCATTGAAGGCACAACGAACGAACTCAAGCTTGATGTTGTCTTGAGGACTCCCTCGTGGTATTTGAACGAAAGTTCGACCTCATCCCTGAAATCAGCAAAGACACTCTCAACTGGCACATCCATCTCTACTTCAACGGAGTAGCGGTTCATGAATTTGCGACTGAGGTCCCTGAGTACAGCTCGGAGGATCTTTTTAGGAGCATTGGCATCAGCAAGGAAGATACATAGGATGTCTGACTCCGTCTGCTCGTACATCACCTCAGACCCCTCGAAGGCAAGGCTCTGGACTGAGCGTTCACCGAACTCTGACGCGAATGAGGTTATTGCTGTAAGGAAGCCTGATAGGAGTTCGTCTAGCTTCCTCGAGCCATCTGGCGAATAATGGAAAATGGGTATTCCTCCAGGAGTTATGACC
>JBHLPB010000145.1:0-6707 GCA_048939905.1 Promethearchaeota archaeon | reverse complement strand
GTCTACGTTCTTGATCAGTACGGGACGATAGTGGCACAACTCGAGAACTCGGCACATACTGTGACCGAGTTCATCAACTCGACTACGATTATGATGGGCGGGCAAGAGGGTTCGTTGCAGCTCTGGAACTACGTGACAGACACGCTTGAAACTCTGCCGGTGCCAGCTGGACATCATGAGATTGACTACAATCCTGCCACAGACACGTTCATGGTATTGGAGTATGCCTTATCTGATGAGCTGTGGGATGGACTGAATGTGACCTACGACCTTATCTCTGAATACAACCGTGCCGGCCAGTTGGTATGGCAGTGGGATGGTCGAGTGCACTTCCCATTCAATTCGACTCGTCACACAAGCCTGGGACTCAATGAAACCTTTAGGGGTGGTGCTGATTGGATGCATGCCAACAGTTTCACCTGGGATAAAGCAAATGATGTCATCTACCTGAATGTCCGAAACATTGACTCGATTCTCAAGATTGACTACAACACCAAGGCCGTTTTGTGGGACGCTGGTCGCAACGGCGAATTCACCCTCCTTGACAAGAATGGGGTGGAGGTGGAGTCTTTGTACCATCATCCCCACAGCCTGGAACAAATAGATGACAACCGCTTCATCATATACGACAACGACTTGTACAACTCGTCCAATCCCTCAACGATGACTCTAGAGAACTCGACTGGCAATTCGAGGTTGGTAGAGTTGGAGGTCGACGAGGGCTCGAACACTCTGAAGGAGGTGTGGTCTTGGACTCCCTCCAATGAATCATACTACTTCCCCGAGTCGGGAGGAGATGCCGATCGTCTACCTGGTGGAAACACCCTTGGGACCTTTGCAGACAAAAGTCTGGTCCTGAATGTCCGCGACCCCGTCATACTCACAGAGGTCACACCAGAAGGCGAAATCGCTTGGGAGCTTCAGATTCCATGCAACAACAATACCTGCTACTGGGTGCAACGCGTGGACCGATTCTACGAAAAGCCTGTGATAGAGGTCAATGACCATGCCCTTACTCTAAGCGAAGGCGATCTTTGGTTGAACGTGTCAGTATGGAATGGATTCAAGCAAGATGTGAGTTCACCGGCCACATTGAGGCTTCTTGCTGATGGACAAGAAGTCTACGAAGAAACGTTCGAATTCCTTCCCCATTGGCAAGAGAACAGCTTCCAGTTCTCTGTGACCAACATCCCTTCGAATTCGAAACTCATAGAGATAGTAGTTGAGAACAGTGATGGAATCGAGGGTCGGTTGCCTTTGTACGAGGAGATGATCGAGGGATCCATCTGGGACTTGGCTCTGCCCTTGGCGTTGGGGTCTGCAATTGTTGCGATTCCAGTAGTCATTTGGTACACTAAATACAGACAACCTACGACTCACTCAGAATAGATGCTACACAATCCTGTGTGTTAGTACTGGTCAGATCAGTGCCAAGGACCCTAGAAGAAGCCCTTCTCGCGTGCTGCGACCAGAATCTTGCCGACTGACTCTTCTACTGTTTCCTTGTCAGTCCGAACTTCAACGTCAGGCTCCAACGGCTCCTCATAAGGGTCGTCAATTCCCGTGAACTGTTTTATCTCTCCTGCCAGAGCTTTCTTGTAGAGCCCCTTGGGGTCTCTATCAATACAGACTTCAAGTGGTGCATTCACATACACCTCTAACGTGTTTGGTATCTCGTCCTTCGCATAGGCTCGAGTTTCTCGGTAGGGTGATATCAGCGCCACGACCACGATTACTCCATTTCTGGCAAGCAGTTTGGAGCAGAAGATCACTCGACGGTTGTGTTCATTCCTGTCATCCTTCGAGAACCCAAGATCTCGACTCAATCCTTGTCTGATTTCGTCGCCGTCCATTGCCTCTATGTACCGTTTGTCTTTGAAGTGTTCTAGTAGCTTCTGTGCTATCGAGGTTTTCCCAGAGCCTGAGAGCCCCGTTAGCCAAATGCAAAATCCGTTTTCCATGTCTTAGTCACTCTCAATTGCTTTCCCTGTCATATACTCTGGAACATCCTGTCCCAGGTATCTCAATACGGTCGGTGCGATGTCCAATATTCCCCTTGGCTCAACACGACCTTGGATATTGTGTGGGTCCGATATCAAGTAGATGCCATACCAGTCATGAACGGCATCATCAGGTCCTGTGTCATTATCGGACAGGTAGATTGAAGAATGTCCAACGCTTCCCGCTGCACGCCAATTGAGGTCATCAAAGTAGACCATCAGGTCGGGAAAGTTTCCTTTGATCTCGACGTAGATGTCCTCAGGTTTGTCTACAATCGTATTCCAATCTTCCCCATTGGGCCCCCTTATCTCCAGCAACGCATCATGTAGCTGGCTCCGAAATTCCTCATAGTGCTCGGGAGCGACTGTGCCCTGCTCTTCATATCCCTCAATGTTAATGAATATCCTCGCACAATATCCTCCCCACGCCCATGCCTTCGTCTTCGCCCAGTCTACGACTAGTTCGCTGAAGGACACCGGACTTTCTGGTTTCTTCATCAGGACGAGAAGCCCTTTCTCAACCAACCATTGGTTTATGCAGAATGCACCCTTCATTTCCTTGACGCCGTGATCCGAAACAAGCAAGAAGAGTGCATCGTTGGGAACCAGGTCAAGAATCTCACCCAACTGCTTATCCAAGAGCCGGTAGTAGTCCTCGAAGACAGAATCACTCTCCTGTCCTCTTGATGACAAGTCGTCGGTAAAGGAACTTAGGAAACCGTGATGGAGTCTGTCAAGTCCAATCTCCAACATCGCAAAAAGGTTCCAAGCTTCATTCGAGAGTATGTGCTTGACAAGCTCATGGCGTTTCTTGGTCATCGAGAAGAGGTTCTCTCTGATCTCGGCCTTCATGTTCGTTCTGAACTCGATGTCCAGCACGTAGTCACCCACGAGGTCTGAGATAGTCTTGGAGAATTCTGGAGGATGTGTGTAGGTTCGGTCAGTATCCGGCGCCATGAATCCCGATACAACTATACCATCTAGACTTGGGGGTGGATACAACGGCGGAATGCCTACGACCGCAACCTTGCCCCCCGCGTTGTTCACGAAATCCCAGAGTGTAGGCTGTTTGATCATCTTTGAGTTTGGTATCAGGACCCTATCATAGTTACCCGGCTCTCTAAGACGGAATCCATAGAGCCCCAGCTGTCCAGGATCACATCCAGTCATCATGCACATCCAAGCAGGGATTGTAACGGGGGGCTTCGTGCTCTCCAATGGGCCATGGATGCTTCTCTTTAGGAGCCTCCTCAAGTTCGGCATCATCGGCAACATATGCTTGAAGAGTAAGTCGGGTGAGGCGCAATCCCACCCAACGATTACGGCCTTCTTCAATTGACGGTCATCCTCACTCAACAAAAGGCTTCTCGAAACTCAGAATAGCTTCAGCGACTTCTGGACGCATCAAATCCGCGGACGGTGCTTCGCCCTTTGAGAGCATTTCACGAATCGCTCGACCTGCGAAACTCACATGCTCCTCAGGACCATGAGGGCAAGTCTTGTCATTGGCTATGCTGTTGCACTTCTTGCAGAAGAAGAATGAACGGAAGAATATGGGCATGATCTCAATGTCTGGATAGTCGTCGAATATGTACTGAGCATCAAATGGTCCATAGAAATCACCAACTCCTGCATGATCTCGACCAACAATGAAATGAGTGCATCCGAAGTTCTTTCTCATTATGGCGTGATGTATCGCTTCCTTAGGTCCAGCATAGCGCATTTCTGTGTGCAGCACAGACATCGCTGAATGCTCTTGCAGGTAATAGTGTTTCATCAATGAGTCGTATGCCTGCAGAATGACATCGTCCCTGAAATCACCAATCTTCTTCTTACCAATAAGCGGATTGATGAAGATCCCATCCACTATTGAGAGGGCCGTCTTCTGCACGTATTCGTGACCGAGGTGTGGTGGGTTTCTAGTCTGGAAGGCTACCACTGTTCTCCACTTCTTCTCCCTGAACAGAATGCGGGTTTCCTTGGGGCTGAGGGTGAATTCAGGATATGGGTTCCCTATGTCGTCAATGAGGCGAATCCGGCCCCCCACGAGATGGTCTTTCATGGTTCCTATCTTCGCCACGCCTGGATGTGAGGACTCCTTTGTTCCATATACCGACTCTGCCATCAGGGATTTGTCATAGGGATAGATGTCCTCAACCTCGAGCAACGCAATGGACTTGCCATTGTACCTCAGACCAATCATGTCACCGGCAGTGGCTTCTCCGAGTTCATTTCTTTCAACGTCCATTACTATTGGGATTGTCCAAGGCAAATCGTCAGATAGTCTACCATGTTCTAAGACCGCTTGGAACTCTGAACTGGTCTGAAAGCCTTCCAGTGGGCTGAAGACTCCGTAGGCGATGTTGTGAATCTCTTGCGCAAGCTCGCGACCTACCTGAATCTGTGTGTATTCGTCAAAGCTCGCTGAAATGCGCTGCTTCTCTTTCTGACTCACTGTTCGATCAATCAGTGTACCGCCATGTGGTTGTATCACCGTACATCCCTCTCTAGTCAAGGTAGCCAAGTGCTCTCAGCCTTTCTTTGACTCTGTCCTCGTCTTCTTTGCTGAACGGCTCATCGCCCTTTTTCTGATTCTCGTTAGCGATAATCTCTCTCAAGATGTAAGTCACATAGCTCGAAACAGAAGTGAATCCAGTTCCATCTATTCTATCCTCTATCTTCTTGAATAACGGAATCGGAATCGATACAGTTGTGAACTTCCCTTTGGGTTCCTTCTTCTTGCTCAAGGATACACGCTCCGGCTATCTCGTGTCCCAGCTGTTCGACCACCGCATGTCGTGGGAGCACTCGGTCGCGTGTAATTATATATAATTAAAGGTTTCTGGCGGGCCCTTCACGTTCCCTCCCGCTTGCTGCGGGCTGAGTTTGACATCTCTTAAATACGATTTGGTGGGATGCAGTCTGGCACGAGGAAATGCGTCACTTGGTCAGGAACCCTTATGTGTGGCACTCAGGACAAATTGGCGCACGAACATCGTAAGAGCGACCTAAGGAGAATGCGCCTGGTGAAATGGGAAGAACGTAGAGTCTTGGTCACTGGAACTTCTGGATTCGTTGGCCCTGTTCTCGCGAAGCGATTGATAGAGATGGGTGCTGAGGTATATGGCCTTGACAGAAGGAAGTCTCAAGAAACATCTCCACAGAGAGTCAAAGACCTGAAGATAGAAGATACATTGAAGCAGATTGAATGTGATATGACTGATGCTTCGGGATTAGCTTCTCATATTACATCTATCGAGCCGGAAGTAGTGTTTCATCTCGCGGCCCAGTCTTTTGTGCCACACTCGTTCAGAAATCCCGGAGAAACCTATCAGACCAACATAGTGGGGACTGCTAATTTACTTGAGGCTATCAGACTCAATGGACTTGACCCCATCTTTGTCTTTTCGGGATCAAGTGAAGAATATGGCCTTGTGATTTCTTCAGAGGAACAACATAAGGAATTGCTCTCTAGGTATGGAGCCATCTTCCCCGCTCCCAAGAGAATCCCTGAGCTCCCTATTGTTGAAGAGTCTCCTCTAAGACCGATGTCACCCTATGCTGTGACGAAGGTGGCCTGTGATTTTATGACAAGAAACTACCATTCGACGTTCGGTCTCAAGGCTCTCGTTTCTCGGGCATTCAATCACGAAGGGGCTGGAAGGGGCGTCATGTTCGTGACTTCAGCTATCGTTCATCAGATTGTTGGGCTGAAGGCTGGGGAGATCGAACATATCCGGCTGGGCAACATATCTGCATTCAGAGACTGGAGTCACGTTGATGACACAGTCAATGGATATGTTCTTCTTGCAGAGAAGGGCGAACCGGGCGAAGTATACAATCAGGGCTCCCATCGCACAAATTCTGTGTTGACGTATCTTCTGTGGAGTCTTGAAGAGGCCGGCTTCGAAGTGTCTTCGCTGAAATCAATGAAACGAGATACCGTGGTTGCTAATCCTACAGAGCCTGACAAGGACCCGATGTTTGGAGTGGACTTTCCAAAGACCAAGGTTGATAGGCTTCTCATGGAAAAATCACTCTCCTTCAGTCTTGAAGATGGTGGCATTGTCCTAGACACAGGAGATGACAGCATCAAGGTTGTCTTTGATAAGAATCGGTTTAGGCCCTCTGAAGTACCAGTCCTCCTCTCAGGTATCGAGAAGGTCAGAGGCCTCGGCGCCAAGTTCGATACGCCTGTAAAGAAAATCATTAGTGACCAGATGAGCTATTTCAAAGTCGGAAAGAAATGAGAGTTCTGGACCGATTCAAATGGACCGTCCCACAAACGAAAGAGTAATCATCATATTCTTCCTCACTGCCGAAGCCACGCAAAGTCATGAATTCGATGGGTGACAGAATGAGGACGTGCCACACTCTCTTAGCATTAGCCAGAAGGCAGGTGAATGGTCCAGCTTTGGTTGGCCTTCTGAGTGTGGTGCTCATCTTCTCTATGGTGTTCCTTCCTGATGCTCAAATCATGGTGGCCATGAACCAAGATGGCAGTAAGGGCCCGGGGGGATCTGAACTAAGCCTTACAGCACCTCCAATGATTGACACAAAACATGCTGCTGAAACGTTCATGACGACAATACATGGAGCCGATGTCAGCGTTACCTACACTGAGGAAGCCTATGATGGATATAATCTATTCGTCCTAGCGGAGGTGGGTACAAGCTGGTCGATGACTCTGTTGATCACCGACATGAG
>JBHLPB010000144.1:0-6755 GCA_048939905.1 Promethearchaeota archaeon | reverse complement strand
AGCTTATCGTTCCTACAACTGCCTCTCAGGGCGTTGAAAGGTGTGCACTCAGAATTGGACTTGAGGACGAGCACGGAAGCGAGATGGCGTGGGCGGTATCTAGGCCGTTCTACGTTGGATTCGTCAGAAAGGAACCACAGCTGATTCTTGATGCGGACTTGCGGACCGTGTACAATCCTGGGGATCTGATTATGGGCGAGGTCGAGCTGTTCTCACAGGGGAGGGAATTCGGTGATGCCGCAGAATTGGTAGTGGAGTTCTTGGCTGATTCTGGTCGGACTCGTGAAATCTCCAAGATTGGGATCTCTGAAGTAGTGGACAAGTCAGCTAGGTTCACCTGGCGTATCCCACAACTCGATACGGACTTGGAGAACCGTTCAGGGCTGATTAGGGCGTCTGTCGTAGAACGAAACGACAGAATCACCTCGGTGGAATCTAGCCGATTTCAAATAGAGAAACTGGGGGTGATGCTAAACATAGACTCTCTACGATCTCCAGACTCTTCTCACATCGGTGGCAAGATCTCAGGGTGGCTCAGAGTGAGGAGGAATACCGAGTACGGAGACCCCGGAACTCTGACGATGAGTCTGGTCTTCCCCGACGGTGAGGAGCACGTCCTGATTTCGCAATCGGTGAAACAGGGCAGGAATCTTTCTCTTGCCTATGGACCCATCACAATTCCGAAGCCAGAGAGCATCAAGGATCCAGCGAGCGTCACACTGGTCGCGAAGCTTTCCTACAACGGTACACTCTTAGACCAGAGATCAGCTGAGATTGCCCTGGCGCGGGGACCAGAGGCGGAGATTGCGAGAATAGCCTTCGCAGGCGTTCCAACCTTCGTTGTTCCCGACGAGGACATCAGTCCCACAGTTCAGGTCACAAACACGACAGGCAAGACTCTCGACTATGAACTGATAGCCGAGCTCCAGTCAATTGGAGGAGCAGAAACCCTTCTGACAAGGCAAGTGAAACTAAAACCCGAAGAGTCCAAGATGTTCCCAATTCCATTCCGAGTTCCACTTGGGGCAGAGATGAGTACAGCGCATCTCAGAGCCATCGTGAAACATTCTGACCTAACCTCTGAGAAGAAGGAACGGCTCAGGGTCAAAGCAATAGAGAGTCCGTTGTTCTCTGTAGAATTCTCAATTCAGAGAGAAACAGGTGAAGATATCCCAGGGCTTGTTTCTAGACTCACACCAGTTGAAATCTCGGCGAGTGTAACGAGCCCGAGAGAAGGTATGAAGGACCTAGCGGTTCTTGTTAGGGTGATGTCAAGAAGAGAAGTAGTCAAGCAGTTTCAACTCCCCTTTCCTGACTCAGGCGCAAGAACCAATGATTTCAAGATTAGATGGATAACTCCAGCCGTCGACGTGGTCACGGGCTACTATGTGGAGGCCCTTATTCTCCAAGGAGAGAAAGCTCTTCCAGACCGAGCCGTGAAGCAGGACAGAAAACAGTTTACAGTCTACTAGGCCTCATCGGTGTTAGAATGCGCATTATTACCTCACACGGACGTCTAAGTCTTCTAAGGCTGTAGAAGTTTCGTAGGAAGAAGGCGAAGTCTAGTTCGACAATTGACTGAGCAGTTTGCAAAGGTATAATAGGGTGCAGAAAAGCGAAATGTGGTAATTGGAGTTCCTGAGCGTCAAGTGGTATATGTGCGTAGAATAGTCGACGCTGTTGATAAGAGTGGAGTCAACCTTTGAGTAAAGGATGAAGTAGCCGGATGTGAACTGAATGCTGGAACTGTTGACCCACCCCGTAGTTTCTGGACTACTGGTGATGACAGTCATTGGTGTACTTGCGTACAAGGCCGGATTCTTGGACATATCTGGCCTCGTCAGTGCATTCATTGTGGGTTTCACTGTCTGGTACACAGGCGGTCCACCGGCGTTCACAATCCTCCTCTTCTTCTTTCTGTCATCCGGGGTAGCGACCAAGTTCAAGTATAAGGCCAAGGCGGAGAGGGGCTTGGCTCAAGAAGGCAAGGGGAGGAGGTCTTTCCGAAATGTCCTTGCAAGTGGCCTAATCCCTATGATTTTCTCGATCGGCATGTACATATCACCTAGCTTTGGAATCGACCCCTTCTGGATGTTTGGAGGCTTTATAGGAGCGGCAGCAACAACCTCTGCCGACACTCTTGCGTCGGAGATTGGCGTATTCAGCAAATCAAAGCCTAGACTGATCACGAACCTCCGCCGAAAAGTACCTCCCGGCACGATTGGCGCGGTTTCTCTGCTAGGAGAAGCAGCCGCTGTCGCTGCTGGGCTGACAATTGGAATCATCGCCTTGCTCTTCGCGGTCCTTGCTCCAGGTTCTGTACCTGTTTCCAACATGACGCAACTCATGTTCATCGTGCCACTTGCAGTTCTTACCGCGTTCATAGGATGCAATCTAGACAGTCTCTTCGGCGCTGTTCTGCAGAACAGATTCGTCTGTGAAATCTGCGGATGTATCACCGACAAGGAGTTTCACTGTAGCTATGAAACCAAGTACGTCGGGGGCTTCAAGACCTTCTCAAACATCCACGTCAATCTTGGGTCATCCTCTATGGGAGCAACCCTGGGCATAGTGCTAGGGGCTGGACTGTTCGTCTGGATTCTCGGAGGACTCTTCTTCTGGGTGCTTGCTTCTTCTAGTAGCTAGTTCTTGGAGAGCGTCAAGTTCTCAAGGAGTACACCTTTCTCAACCGCTCTGACTATATCCTCGCCTTCTCCGATGGCCTGCAAAAGGCCCGCCATGAACCACTGAGTCACATCGTCAGTACTGAAGTCACACGTGAATTCTGTTGGTCTGCTTTCTGAATTCAGATGCACTAGGTATGCATCCTTAGAATGCTGCAACACTATCGATGCATCACTCAGACTCTGCAGTCTCTCCATTGGACCTGGTCCGATTGCTTCGCCTACTTCCTTCCATTCTCTCGCAGAGATCACAAGGACATCCACTTGTCGAAGAAGGGGCTCAAGCTCGCTGATGCCCAGTTTCCAATAATGAGGAGAACACCTGTACACTAGTGGAATATCGTTCGCTTTTGCGTATGAGGCGATGGAAACTGCAACCTCAACGAATACCTCACCGATGTACACAGCCTTTGCATCAATAATCTTGTCCCAAGGGACTTGAGAGGGAGAGGTTATCGAGAGTGCTGAGAGGTCTCCAATTCCAACAAGGGTCCGAGTGCTATTCTCGTCTTGAATCGTGACTGTTTCGTTGGTGTGCTTACCGTCCTCAACCACAAAGTGCGAAGTGTCCACTCCATGAGCTGCAAGTGTGGCAATCACGTTCCAACCATCCTGGTCATTTCCCACAGCAGAAATAAGAGCGACTTCCCTGTCTTCACCTGCAAGCGCCAGAGCCAGATTGAGTGTCGGACCCCCTGCATACCTGATGGGTGCATTGCATCCAACCTCGCCATTCGGGGGAGGAATCGTTCCACACCTTATCTCTGTGAAGTAGGCTGCTGAGCCGAAGAGGGCGTATTCTGGATGCTCGTATTCCACAGAGCCCTTCAGTATCTCCTTGGCTCTAGTTCGAGTGAAGACATCGAAGATTGAGGATTCATCAAGGTCTAGGTCCCGATACAATGCAACTAGGTTCGTAAGATAGTCCTCGAGCAGATGCTCCGTCAAAGCTCCGAGGTCCGAGGGCAAGTCCTCAGAGAAGAACCGTGCCAATCCCCATCCGTTCTTGGTCAGCTCATGATATACGACGCGTTTACCTCCCCGGACCGCACTTTTGGCTGTAGCCAATCCAAAGTCTCTCAGCGTCTTCAGGAATGCCAAGATGCTCTTGTTGGAATGGCTGAGTTGCTTGACCAGGTCCCGCTGGAACACTCTTCCGCTCTCATCAAAGCGGCCTAGCACACTGGGGGCAATCCTAGAGGCCAGCACGGATCTGATGAAACTTAGTCTTCTTTCAAGATTGTCAGGGAGGAATAGGACGTAGGGCCAAAGCTGTTCTCCTTCACTCAATGCTGAACATCCTCCAACATCTTCAAATAGCGGCTTTGTACGCAGGCGTAGTGTACATAACTGCCTATGTAGTTTACTAGACTACATAATATGAAGGTGGAAAGTCAATGTCAGATATCTCTTTGGTAACAACACCCGCAGTTCGTTCAGCGTCGTATCATTGGGCCTTGACTGGCATCTTCGCTGCCATGCACCTGATTATCTCATTCATCCCGTTCACAGTTCCAGTGGGTGCAGAAGGGCAGATAACTTTTGGATTGGTGTCGGCTCCAACCATTGGATTCCTTCTAGGTCCATTCTTTGGTACGATTGCCGTTTTGATAGGTTCGACCATTGCGATACTCGTCGACCCCCTTGTCGGCGTTCTCGGCTTCTTCACACCTCTAGCCACCGCTGCTGGAGCTCTTGCCGCTGGCTCTATTCGCAAGGGTAAACCGGAGATTGTTCTCATCATCTATGTCCCCGCAATGTACCTGTTCATTCTTGGGCCAGTAGGAAGCCAAGCCTTTGCATATCTATGGTTCAATATTGTGACTCTAGTAATGCTTCTGCTCTTCATGACTCCCCGCGTATCATCACATCTCATGGAAGGTCTTGGCTTCAAGCTGTCGCGACCAGCCGTAGACGCCTTTGCAGTTTGGCTCCTGAGTCTATGCTCAGTGATGGCCGACCAAATAGTTGGAACGACAATAGCCAGCTATTACTTCCCAGCTTTAGGCATTCTCGATGCTGACAGTCTAGCGTGGGTTCTGAACAATCTACTGATATTCGTGTACCCCTTGGAACGTTTGGTAGGCTCCTTCATAGTGGCCTTTCTGGTCTTTGCATTGGGCAAGACTCTGGCCAAGTCTTACTTCAACTTCCCTGTCCTGCCAGGATTGTCAGACGAGTAGCATCTGTTAATTCAGTTTCGGTGACACTCACGCCTAAGCCCTCGAAGTTGAGCGGCTTCGAGACGAAGCTTCATATACCTTCGCGGAGAAGCTACATTCGAAGCGGGAGTTTCTCTGCCGTTTCAGCCAAGACTTGTAAATGGACAAGGATAGGAGAAACAGAAGATTGCAATTGTTTGATCCGTATTGGGGATGGGTGACCCTCATTGGGTTCCTCTTCCTGTTTGTATTGATGTTCGTCGCGAGCGGCATTAAGGTCCTAAAAGAGTGGGAGCGCATTGCCATTCTACGACTTGGTAAGTTCAGAGGTGTCAAGGGTCCTGGGATAACTTGGGTTACACCGATACTTGACAAAATCGCGATGAAGGTTTCATTGAGACTACTGACTTACGCTTTCAAGACTGAGAGGTCTCTGACGAAAGACAATGTGCCGGTTGTCGTTGACGCGGTCATGTATTTCCGAGTAATAGACCCTGAGAAAGCAATACTTAGTGTTGAGAGATATGCAATAGCTGTTGAGCTCGCGGCGCAGACCACGCTTCGAGAAACAATAGGCAAGGTCACGCTTGATGAGGTGCTCTCTGAGAGGGACAGTATCGCCGCACATCTCCAAGAACTGATAGATGAGAAGACGGAGCACTGGGGGGTCAAGGTCACTTCAGTTGAGATACGTGATGTCGTAATTCCTGCGGCACTCCAAGACGCAATGAGCAGAGAGGCTCAGGCGGAGAGAGAACGCAGAGCTAGAATCACACTGGCAACAGCTGAGCTCGAAGCTTCTGAGAATATGCTGAAGGCAGCCAGAATGTATGAGGAGTCCCAAGTAGGATACAACTTGAGGACTTGGAACATCATGCAGGAGATCTCAAAGAACGCAAACTTGATCATAATGATCCCGACGAACCTCCCAGAGGTTGGGACAGTTGTGGGAACAGCTGCTGCTCTCTCAGCTGGAACTGGCGGACTGAGAGTCCCGAAGGATAAGGGGCAGCCAGACTAGACTCTGGAAGGACTGAAGGAGGTAGACACGGTGGATGCGTGGATCAAGGTCCTTGTAGTAATGATGATGATGTCACTACTGAGCGTCCTCGTAGGATACGTGTTCTTCGATCCATATATCGGCCTGATTCTGATAGCAATCGTGCTAACTCTCATGGTGGTGGCAGTGGAGCCTGCAAGCGGAAAGGCTATGGCTCAGGTTGTCGTACCGATTGTCCTGATCCTGTTCGCCATGCAGGTATTCCTGTCGCCCGGCTACTCATTCGATGTCCTCCAACTCATCGTTGTTGCAGGCGTACTCTTCCTGATGTTAGCCATTTTCACCGGAGGTGGAAACTTCGTAGACGGCGGTTTCATAGATGCTAAGGTGTCCATGAAACTCTTCCCATTCTACGGAGCCGCTATTCTCATTTCAGCGTGGATCGACCCAACGAGAACCACGACGGTGTATATAATGATAGGAACCGTCATGGGGTTGATGGCGCTCTACGCGGTCTTCTTGCGGGGCTACGATGATTGGCCTAGCTTTTCCGAGTACGGGAAGAAACACGATGTCGTGGCTATTACTGACATCAATCCGAACGGAAAGGTGAAGGCCGGCGCTGAGATCTGGTGGGCCAAAGCACGTGGACCACCAATACGTGAGGGAGAGAAGGTAACTGTAGTAGCCATCACAGGCCTGACGATGATCGTTGACCGAGAGGGTAGTGACCAGCCGCCTCAGCAGTGAATGGTCAGAAGGAGCCGGACATTGCCGGCCCTTCACTTTCTCTTTTTGATTTCCTGAAGCAGGACCCACACAAGTGATAGTCCCAAGATGAACCCAGGAACGGTTGTTATACCCCATTCAATCTGGAAGACCTCCGGCAGTAGAACTGGGTCGTGTGGG
>JBHLPB010000143.1:0-6766 GCA_048939905.1 Promethearchaeota archaeon | reverse complement strand
CGGGCATGGACAGTCTGACTCTGGACCAGACAACATAGGCATCGAAGACGGATTCACGCTGGAAGTGGCCTCTCTTGTGAATCACCTAGACCTTGACGACTTCGTCCTTGTTGGGCATTCAATGGGCGGCGGCGTGGTGATGGCGTACGCACTGAACAAAGACCTGCGTAGACCTGCCGCAATTGCCCTGGTGGACACTGCTCCTTGTCTAGAGCTGAACAAGTTGGCACGAGGACTGGCAAAGGAGACAATTGAAACCCAGTTCTATCTCTTGAAAGGACGAAAGAACGTGTCGTTTGAAGAGGCCTATGACATTGTCCGTCGGGAAGAAGACGCGAAACGAAGGAATCCGAGAGTCTTGACTCGAGATCTTGCGGCCGCCGACAAGTTTGATGTCAGCGATCGAATAGGAAACATAAGCGTACCAACGTTTATCCTGGTCGGCGAGCACGATGACATCATCTCACCAAATGCCGCCAAGCAGTTTGAAGCGGCTCTTCCAAGAGCCGACATTGCTGTAATCAAGGATGCACATCATGCCGCCATGCTTCACAACCCCAAGATGTTCAATCAACTGCTCCGAAGATACGTAGACTGGGTAGAGAATGCAGTTGTTTCCTCCTCCACATAGAATACCCATCTTCGACTTGTTATATGACAAATCCTTATTAGTGCCCTAGGCCTCATAACGCGCCGGAGAAACACTGCCACAAGTCACCACATGGCACCGGGCCAGTTCTGCGGCATATCCGGAGGAAAGGACATGAGTAGTAGCTATGACTACCTGTTCAAGGTTGTAGTCTTGGGTGAAGGAGCTGTAGGCAAGACTGCAATCGTCACACGGTTCTCACATGGCTTCTTCCGTACAGACTACAAGACCACCATTGGGTCGCAGTTCGCGGTCAAGAATATCAATATCCCAGAAGAAGACGACAACGATCTGGTTGTAAAACTGCAGATTTGGGACGTGGCAGGTCAATCGCGGTTCCAGATTCTGCGACCAATGTACTATCGAGGTTCGAATGGCGGACTGCTTGTATATGACGTCAGCCGTCGCCGAACCTTCATGCTGCTCGAAGAGTGGCTCGAAGAACTCCACAAGGCCATTCAGAAGGACATTCCTCTTGTTCTGGTAGCCAACAAGACTGACCTGCCTGACAGAGTCGTAGAACCGTCAGAAGGGAGGGAGTTCGCCGACGCCCACGGCATGCCCTATGTTGAGAGTAGTGCCAAGACCGGCGAAGGTATTGTGGACATCTTCGCACAGTTGGGCGAGATACTCGTAGATCGTCGACAGAAGGGTGAAAGGTAGGCAGCATCTCTCTTTCATTGATCTACTTCCCCCCAATTCAGTGAACCTAAACCGAATCCATATCAGGGTGGATGTACTGCACCTGAGCAAGACGATGACCAAACCTGACGAGTACTACGGAGTGAACACGATTCCTGCTATCACTTGGGCCTTGGAGTTGTATTTCAGAAAGGACTCAAAGCACAAGAAATCAGGTGTCGTAGAAGTCGTCTTTCCGGCTGGAAATCACAAAGAGCTGAGAAGAAAGAAAGGGGAGCATCAGATTACCGCTTGGTTTTCAAAGCGCAAGATCTACGTTCGTTCCCGTTGCAACTACGAGAAGGACTGCTCTGCCAACTCTGATAGGATTGACGGTGACAACCGGGAGGCATTGAAGACTCTCAACTGGGAGGAGATCAATTCAAGAGCCTTCTTCAAGACAGTGACCAAATGGTTGATGCGGCTCGATTTGGACTTCGCGACGCTCGTTAGAGCATTGAACACTGTCTGCGACCGACGTGTTAAGCTCCCGCTCAAGACGAAATACGGGAAAGTCTTCAACCGTTTCAACGACTATCGACAAGTCAACTGGCCTGAAGACGCCACGCCTGATAAGAGGAACCGGTTTCTCGAGGAAGTACTTGTGAGAGTTTCGTTCTGGATCCAATCTGCCGCCGAGGTAGGAGCCCTACTGGAAGGGAACGCCTGATGATACTAGGTCTACTCGTCAATCCAATCGCCGGAATGGGAGGACGAGTGGGTCTCAAAGGAACAGATGGAGTAGTTGACGAGGCCATTAGAAGAGGTGCAGAACCAGTTGCACCAGGTCGTGGTTTGGAGTTTCTAGCCGCTCTTGCGAGGATTGCATCTGTCAATCAGCTGAAACTAGACATTGTGACCTGTCCTGGTGAGATGGGAGAGAGAATCACGAAAGAGAGCGGCTTTGAGGCTCAGGTTGTAGATGTTGCTATTGCCAAGGATACTGAAGCAAAGGACACAAGGGAGTGTGTCGTGGCATTATACGAGGCCGGCATTCGTCTTCTGGTGTTCGTTGGAGGTGACGGCACTGCAAGGGACATTCTCGATGCTGTGAATGCTAGTGACCTGAATGACCTGATGGTACTGGGTGTACCCTCCGGAGTCAAGATGTACAGCGGGATCTTCGTCATCAACCCCGCTGACGCAGCTGAGGTCGTTCGACTGGCATCGGAGGGAACCGCCACTCCTGCAGAGTTTGAGGTGATGGATGCGGATGAGGAAGCCATCCGGGAGGACCGCCTTATAATCCGACTCTATGGGTATCTAAAGGGTCCTGCAGTGCCTGCAAGGTTCCAAGGTGCCAAGCAGGCAAGTCCTGAAACCGCAGATGAACAAGAGGCACAGGAAGCGATTGCGAGATATGTGATTGACTCAATGGAAGAAGATGGTACGTACGTCCTTGGACCTGGGACTTCCGTGAAGACCGTTGCTGACCTTCTCGGAGTAAAGAAAACCACCCTTGGTGTAGACTTGTATCACAAGGGAAAGATACACAATGACGTCAACGAGGAGATGATTCTCAACTTGGTTGATGTCTTTGAGAAGACCTGGATTATCGTATCCCCTATTGGCCATCAGGGGATGCTGTTCGGCAGGGGGAATCAACAGATTAGTCCTAGTATCATAGAGAGAGTGGGCAAGGACCGCATACTCGTGATAAGCACACCCACGAAACTTCGCGGAATTGAAGGTGGCACTCTCAAGGTTGATACTGGTGACCTGAGTGTAGATGAGATGTTGAGGGGTTTCATTCGAGTCATCACCGACTACAACGAAATACGACTGATCAAGGTTACATGACCACAAAATGTAACCGATATCATTCGTCGCTCTCTGGAAAGAATACACAATCGCCCTGTGCACAGTCTGGATTTCTCTTCCAATTCTCACATGAGCTTGAAGCAGGCTCTGGACCAAGGTCCACATCATGGTTATTTCGGAGGATTCTGATCGCGGCCGAGATTCCATAGAGGCTGGACCTCTTACAGCATCTGACCAGACCGTCTGTCACCATCTCAAGAGCGGTGATTGTCGCTAGGTGTGAAGACCTTCGTTCGGGCCCCGTCATTGGTGTGGAACAAAGGTAGAGTGCCACTGCTACTCCCGCACCTACACAGGCTCCGCAGTTGCCAGCGGTACCACAGAAACCACCCGGTATATTGGACCCCCGTCTGATTCCTTCTCTAACAAGTTCCGCATCTATTGGCTCTCCGTTGGACCGGACGATACCTTTGTTCTTCATAGATATTAGCAGTGCAGCTGGGACAAGGCTGTGATGCTCTGGTCCATGAAACTTGAAAGATGGATGTCTGAAAGCAGTTTCAACTATGTTTCTTGGGCTGTCACTCTTCTCAGATTCGGCCATCCTTGAGAGGAAGTCCAGAGCGTCTGTCGAATGACACGAGTCACACACGAAGTGACCCTGCGGACAGTAGATAGTGGACGTGAACTCAAGTCCACAATAGTCACAAGTGTTAGGACTCGAAGAGTCGCTGTAGACCAGCATGTTCCCGCAGACCATACATGCGAATTCATGCCCGGACTCTCTCTCAACCAAAGTCTTCGCCTTTGGGCTTGGATTCCTCCATCTCTCTTGAGCTTTATGCTCCTATCACTCAAAACTCTTGAGAAACCTCTTCTTATCGCACTTGGTCGAATGACGAGCCTGATGCCATCATGAGATTCAGTATCTTCCAGACTGACTTTGGACATATGGGTGTTGTATATTGGACAAGAGGCGGTATTTCCAGGGCGACACGCATCTTTCTCCCTGGTCCTGAAACGCGAATTCGAACCAGAATCAGGCACGATTCTCCAAATGCTATGGAGGCTCACGGCGATGAGGTTTCTGAGTTAATTCGTCACATCCAGCACTTCTTTCAAGGATCTCGAGAACATATTCCTATGGACTTCGTTGATATGAACGTCTGCACAGATTTCCAATTGGGAGTCTTACTAGCAGAGCGACAGATACCTTATGGAAAGACGGCATCCTATACGTGGCTGGCAAATCGTGCAGGCACAAGGGGAGTGCGTGCAGTGGGAAACGCCCTTGCCACAAACCCATTTCCCATTGTTGTTCCTTGTCATCGTGCCATTAAATCTAATCAGACCATTGGCAAGTATCAAGGCGGCTTTGAAATGAAGCGCCGCATTCTCGAGTTCGAGGGTGTCCGCTTTGATTCTCGTGGACGCGTTCTGCGTGATGACTTCCTTGGTTGATACTCTACTTCAGGCATCACACCTAAATATCTGTGGGACTCAAGAAGCGCCATGGCTCGCATTGTAGTTATTGGTGGATGCGGAACTGTTGGAGCTATAGCTGTGAAGACGCTTGCATCCTTTGATGATTTCGACGAAATTGTTGTGGCAGACATAGACTATGAGGGTGCACAAACCTGCGCACAGGAAGTAGGAGCGGAGAAATGCTCGGCAATAATGGTTGACGCTTCCAATCCGGACAACATCAGGGAAGTAGTGAAAGGAGCTGATGTTGTTCTGAATGTCTGCGGACCGTTCTACAAGCTTGGTCCAATTGTACTCAAGGCTGTAATAGAAGCAGGGATCAACTATGTGGATGTCTGCGACGATTATGATGCCACGAAGATTCTGCTTGGCATGGCTGCCGAAGCCAAGAAAGCTGGCATAACTGCCCTTACAGGAATGGGTGGGTCCCCTGGAATAGCAAACCTCCTTGCCAAATTCTGCGCCGATGTCATGCTTGACGAGGTCGATTCAATCGATATTCTCCACGTTCATGGGGGCGACATGAGAGAAGGGGCCGCAGTCATCGCGCATCGAATACACAGTATGCTTGCCGATATTCCTATGTATCTCGATGGCAAGTTCACTACGGTCAAGTACTTCGAAGAAAGTGGGATTGCGCTTGAAGAAGAAATCGACTATCCATTGATTGGCAAGTATCGAAGCTACTGCTATCCACATCCGGAAACAATAACCCTCCCCAACTACATCAAATGCAAGCGGGTCACGAACCTTGGCTGTGTTATTCCACCTGAATACTACAATCTGATTCGCGATATTGTACGTCTGGGGATTGTGGATGAAGAACCGATTGACGTCAGGGGACAGCAGGTAATTCCATTCAACTTTGCGATCTCTTACATTCTCAGTCAGAGAGAGAGGATCCTCAAGGAAACCAGCTTCGGAGAACAGAGAGGCTGCCTAAAGATTAGAATTCGGGGATCACTTGATGGGAAGCCCCATGAATACAACTTCTCACTTGCATCCATAGGGCAGGCCATGGGTGACTCTACTGGGATTCCGGCCGCAATCGGTGCTATACTCATGCAACGTGGCAAGATTGCGGAGAAAGGCGTTCTACCACCCGAGGGGTGCGTTCTTCCTATGGATGTCCTACTCATGATGAAAGATGTTCTCGGACTCAAGGAAGTTACTGGCGAGGGGTCTCCACTTATCATCGAGTCCATCAACCACGAGGGCAAGGTTGAAACAATCGACATCTAGAACGCATCACACGGGCTTCGGAATTGCATATATGACGGTTTGTCTAGTTGTGTAGCGACTTCCGATGACGGTTGAGAGTGGAGATAGAGAATACTTTCTTGCGGTCGACCACGGCACATCCGCTATGAAGGTGGCACTGACCGACAAGTGTGGAGAGATAATGGCTTTCGAGTTCGAGAAGACCCCGCTATACCTGAAGCCCGGGGGAGGTGCAGAGCAGGATCCAGAAGAGTGGTGGACGGCATTCGTGAACTGCTCAAAGCGCCTTGTTGACGGCGGAACTGTACCTGCAAAGAACATCGCTGGTGTCTGTGTATCGAGTCAGTGGTCTGGAACAGTCCCTGTGGACGCCCACGGCAATCATCTGTCGAACGCTGTGATATGGATGGACACCCGCGGTGAACCCTACGTGAAGAAGGCGCTCAAGGGAATCATCAATATTCAGGGGTATGCAGGGGTCATGAATGTTCTCAGATGGCTACGCAAGACTGGAGGTATTCCAACTGGGAGCGGCAAGGATCCAATCGCTCACATACTGTTTCTGAAAAATGAACACCCCGAAATCTACGAGAGGGCGCACATGTTCTTGGAGCCGACTGACTATATCAACCTGAAACTCACTGGGAAGTTCGCGGCCTCCTATGCTAGCATTATGCTTTACTGGTGCACGAGGACCACAGACATCTGGAACATTGACTACGACGACGGCCTGATTCTGAAAATGGGTATTGACAGAAGCAAGTTGCCACCCCTGAAGCATTCTACTGACATCCTAGGTGATGTTACGAACGAAGTAGCTAGTGAGATTGGTCTGAGTCCTGGTACCAAGGTCGTGGTGGGCGCTCCGGACCTACATTCGGCTCTCGTAGGTTCTGGTGCAGTGAGAGACTATGAAGGCCATGTCTACATAGGAACGAGCAGCTGGGTGATCTGTCATGTACCCTTCAA
>JBHLPB010000142.1:0-6826 GCA_048939905.1 Promethearchaeota archaeon | reverse complement strand
GTCATTCTTTGCTATGGACCCGTCAAAGCCCAGCATCAGCATGCAGTCACCATCCTTGACATCGAAGTGACTGGTAACGGTCAGTGCTGTGTCGTCTGGGTCGTAGAGTCGGATCAAGGAAGGCACTACTCCACTCCTGAATATCTCGCGGATTGACTTCAGGCCACTCCTAACGTCGGGAAATGACATGCTCCTGAACCTACGCTCTTCAGGGATGGGGAACATTCGTAGAGTTGCCTCAGTTATGACACCAAGAGTGCCTTCAGAGCCTATGAATAGCTGGCGCAGGTCTGGACCAACAGAATGACGCGGTACTGCCTTCGTTCTGACAACGGAGCCGTTCGGCAGTACAACCTCAAGTCCGAGAGTGAGGTCTTCTATCTTGCCGTAGAGAGACGATAAGGAACCACCTGAGCGTGTAGCAATGAAACCTCCGACATTGGAGGCTCTCAATGAAGTGGGCATATGGCCCATTGTGTAGCCGTGACGATTGACCTCCTCCTCAAGATCGATTCCGACCATCCCAGCTTGGACAGTAACGAGCATCGAGTCGTCGTCAATTGCCAGAACCTTGTCCATACGCTTAAGGTCCAGCTGGATACCACCGTAGATAGGTAAAGTGCCTCCACACGTCCCAGCACCGCCTCCCACTGGGGTCACAGGCACCTTCATCTCGTTTGCCACTTTCAAGACTTTAGATACTTCTTCTGTGGAACCAGGAAACACGACCAAGTCAGCTGTAGGTAGCAGTTCCCCGGCCCTGATCTTGGTTTCACTGAGCGGCCATGCGTCATGAGCGTTCAGCACCATATCGGTCTGATCGGCGGTGACATTCTCAGGGCCAACAATCTCACTGAGACTTGTGGTGAGCTCTGCCTTGTTCTTCGGCTTAAGCATCATCTCTCACTCCATTCTTGGCAGCTTCTGGGCAATGAAGACTGTCAGGTCGTCTACTTCGACCGAACTGCCTGTCTTGAACAGCATTTCCTCGATATGTGCAGTGCACAGTGGGCAAGGGGCGACGACTCGAGATGCCCCAGTTCTCTCAATGGCACGCAGATTCTCCTCCACGACTCCCCGTGCCACGTCTGGAGAGTGATAGCCCACCATTCCGCCGCCACCACAACATGAGTCATGTAGAACGGACTGTGTGTATTTCGCACTAGGTATCGCTTCGATTATCTGCGCCGCATACTCCGCCAACTGTCTTGATGTGTGACGAATGAGGTGGCAAGGAGAGTGGACAGTCACACTCTGAGTTACCTCACCCTCAGCCAGCTTCTCTGTAAGACTCTCAATGCCAATCTCTTCTATTAGGTACTCTAAGGTGTGATACACCGGAATGTTCCAGTCATCACGTTCAGACAAGTAGCTGAGATTGGATGTGCATCCAGCACAGGTGGTTACAATCTTCTTGGCACCAAGCACACTCACCTTCTCCTTCAGGTTTTTGGCAAGTTCTCGCGCAGTCCTATCATCTCCAAGGAGGATTGCGGGAAGTCCACAACAATTGAACTCCTCAAGAAGCGTGTAGTCTACTTCGAACGCTTCGAGAAAGACCTTCCCTGCCTCTCTGACTTCTTGGGCACGCTCCTCAGCCTGACAACCAGGATAGAACAGGACCTCAGCGCTCTCTTTCACTCGGTCGGGATAGAAGGGCAGGTTCAGTCGTTCCAGCCGCATATCACGACTTTCCGCCTTGTCTTCAAGATCCTCCCAAGGCTCAAAGGCAAGACCGTGCTCAAGTAGCGTCTTGTTGACAGAGTGCAAGACTTTGGGAACAAGATCAGGACGGTGCTCGAAGATTCGCGCTCGAATCATATTGACGATTTCCGGAATCTGTACGTTCTTGGGGCAGACTTCGCGACATGTTCCGCAACCAGTGCAGAGAAAGACCTTGTCACTTGTAGACCAGAATTCCGGTGGAGAACGACTAAGTTCCACAGCGATGCTTCGTGGTCCTGAGAAACGCTCTACCCCTACAGCAGCCACAACAGGACAATGCTGCAGGCACAGCCCGCAGTTGATACAGTGTCCAATCGAAAGAACAGTTTCAATCTCATCCTCCTTGTGGGGCACTATCCTCTCCTCCCTAAGGACTCCCATTATATGCTCATAGTTCTCTTCTTCGGTCAATCAGACACCTCCTCCCATGGCGTTCGAAGCAGCCGTTTCGCCGCCGTAGTATCCTGTCGCTAATGCTACTCCAAGACCATTCTTCTCCATCATATAGTTGTAACCAGCTAGTATTGATCCAGCTGCGAAGAGATTCTCAGCAGCCATATTGCCATCCGGATTGACCGGTCTTAGGAAATGGTCGACGCTAAGACCACATCCGAAGAGCGCATGACTCTCAGGACTTAGGGAAACCACGTTTGTCAATCGTTGAGGTCTGGTCTTCCCGGACTCTCGAAACCCATAAGTCACTGTCATGAGATTGAATACCGTTTCGCGTAGCCCCTCTACACTTCCAGCGAGACCCCCGCCTATGTACTTACCAGTTGCAAGAATGACACTCTTGGTTCTGATGCTGACCTTTCTGCGTGGGCTTCTAGCTGAAATCTCCGTGATCTTGCTTGCTTCTATTCTGCAGGGCTCAGCCTCATGGCCAATGAGAAGGTGACCTCCTGCCTCCACGAAGATGCGCTCAAGGCTCCTCTGAAGTCTGAAACCTGGGACTGATGGGGGAAATGAGAGGAGTTCGAACACCTTCGCACCTGTAGCTTCTTCCAGTGCTTTCTGATTCTTCAGGTTCTTCTCGAGTCCAAGGACTGGAGGAAGCGCCACATAGGTAGCCCCAAACTGCTCAGCTTTCTTCTTGACCTGTTCAACGAACGCTGCCATGTTCTCATCTCGGTCCAGAAAACGCGCTATGTTGGTAGTTGACAGATTATGCCTGTGACCAAACGGAGCAATCTCAAGAGATGCACTTGCAGCCTTATGGGGCGGTTCAGCGATTCTTGCTTGATTCTCGAGAAAGGTCTTCGACGCTATTTTCGGATTTAGTTCCAGCAGGCCGTTGATACCGAGAAAGAGCATGATTCCTTCATCATCGACAGCAAACTCTCCAGGCCAGATGGTCTGCTGCAACATGGCGGTCGGCTTCTTTGTCCCAACAAGCGTGAGTCCCTCGAGGTTCGAATCAATTCCCCCGTAGAGCTGAGCAGGAGTGGACTTCAGGTGTTTCATCAACCACTCGACTGATTGGGCAACTCTCTCTATTGCCAAACCGGAAATGTCGTCATTATCGGCGCTGCCAAAGCCAAGGATACCATAGGGATGAAGCGGATATAGGTTGGTTATGGCCTCGACTCCCTCACGTGCTGACAGTAGTTGCTGGTTCCCACCGGGTAGGTATCCTGAAACGTCAATTGCGCCGGAGGAGTAAGAAGTGGCACTCTGTCCTTTCCGGATCAGCGTTGTTTCAGCACCAGACTCCTGAGAGTGGATTCCAGCCACAAGTCCCGCCATTCCCCCTCCTATGACAAGAACATCAGTGTCGAGGTCCAATCAGCTCACCTCCTCCCACGGCTTCAGGTCATAGTCAAGTTCGTCCCTCGCCTGATCCAGATTTCCGACACAGGCGTAGATGCCCTGCACAAGTTCCTCCTGTGCGAGCTGTTCTCCTCTCATCGGTGGACGTTTGCCCTTCCATCTTTCAGATATGAAGTCCATGATTTCCAGCTGGTAGTCCTCACCATTCAACTCGAGTTCCTCGGTCATGATTGCTGCAGCCTTGAATGTGCAGAATGTCCCTTGGCAAGGACCAGTCCCCAGTCTAAGACGACGACGAAGGTCATTGAGTGAATGAGGAAATTCATTTCGTATGGCATAGCGAATCTCAGCTTCAATCACTGGCTCACAGGTACACACAGAAGACTTCCATTCAGGATGCTCCTTTGTCAGATTCAGAATCTCAGAGATATCTGCGCCCCGCCGGATTCTCATCCTCTCTAGTGCATGTTGGGAGATGTTGTGCACCTTGCTCAGGTTGATGATATCGACATCACCTTCCATACCTGGAAACGGCTCAATGTGCGTTCTACATTCTAGTTCCTTTCCGAGTTTCTCACATGCTAGGTCGACTGCGTCTTGAGCCATTCGTCGACAGACTACTAGCTTTCCACCTGTGAAGCTGATCAGCCCCGAAACCCCCTGAGGCTCATGGTCTATAACTTCGAAGCTGCGTGATACCTCATCCTCTGGAACCTTCCAGGTGGGTATCATTGGCCTTACGCCGACCATTGTGCGGATTATCCTTGCCTCTCTTACTGATGGCACCACCCATTCGAGACTCTTGAGGAGATACTCAATCTCATCGTGCGAGGCCACAAGTTCGTCTGGGTTCTCCCATGTAGGAAGGTCGGTGGTACCTATGAGAGTCGTATTCTCATGAGGATACATGTAGACCCACCTTTTGTCTACGGCCCGTGTGGTGATTCCAACGTTCACCACTCTTCTGTCCAGTATGACATGGGAGCCCTTAGTCAGACGTAGGTCCAAATCAGCTCCAGCAAGCTTCGCAATCCCGTGGGCCCAGGGGCCAGCCGCGTTTATGACAACCGTGCCCTTGACGGTTTCAATCTGTCCTGACAATCGATTGTGATAACTAACATCAATCTCCCCGCTCTTCTCAGGAGTCAAGTCGATTACCTCTGAGTACGTCTGAACATCAGCACCATGGTTCTTTGCATCCATTGCCTGAAGAATAGAAAGGCGGAAGGGATCAATGAAGAACTCTTCAATGTAGCCACTGGCAACAACATCTGGAGTAAGCATGGGCTCTAGTTCCAAAGCTACCTCAGGCGCCAGGATGAGGAAAGGAGGCACACCTCGCCGATCGACACGCTTCGCATACTCCTTCATCCCCTTGGACACGCCTCCCGATGAGAGTTCAGAGAAATCAACCACAGGAAAGAGTATTGGAAGCTTCATCACAATGTGGCGAGCAATCTTGCGGAGATACATCACCTCGTCCGTGCACATGTCCATGAACTCTGGCTCGTTGTAGTACTTGAAACCAGAACTAATCATCCCGGCACAGGTTCCCACAGTAGCAGATGCGATATCATCCCTCTCTAGGAGAAGGGTCCTTAGACCCCTCATCGCGCAATCGCGGACCACTGCTGTGCCTGTACTTCCACCTCCAATCACAATGACGTCGTAGTCGGTTTTGCCCATTCTGATCACGACCTTGGTCTAGTGCGTTGCGGACCTTCGAACTGTGCCTTTCAGTAGTGCTCCAGTAGGGTTGACAGTTCGGCGAGGAGAAGATTGTTGAACGTTTCATACAGCGGGTCATAGACAGACACATTCTCTGGTATGGGCTGTCGCCTCTCCTCAATGTGGTACATATTCGAGATAGCCTCTTCAAAGGACCCATAGACACCTGAGCCGACTGCAGCAAGGATTGCCGCACCCATCACGGTGGAATCTCGAGTCCGTGGGAGAACAACTGTCTTGTCTGTACAGTCGGCCATTATCTGTCGCCACATCGGAGAGTTGGCACCACCACCGTCGACTATCAGCTCTTTTGCCTCCACGTCCACCATCTGTTCAATTGTGCTCAGATAGAAACGAATACCGTATCCATTTCCTTCCATGATTGCTCGCGCTATGTGCGCCTTTGTGTGTCCGAAATTGAGGTTGTACAAGATACCCTTGTTGAGTGCCATGAAGGGGAAGAACACCAATCCATCGCTTCCGGCAGGGACATCCTGAACTGACGCTTCCATAAGCTCGTAGATATCATCTTCATCCTTTCCTGCGAGGGCTGCATCAGCCCGGTAGTACTGGTCGCGATACCATTTGAAAGCCCAACCAGTCCCAGGAAGAACGCCCTCGAGTATCCAATTTCCAGGGATTGCAGCTGGGTGACTGTACAAGACGTACGGATTTTCGACGTATTCATCGGTGTGAGTGATGACAAAGGTGCCTGTCCCGGTTGTTGCCTTGACGACTCCAGCCTTGATTGTACCCGTTCCGAGAGCAGAACACTGCTGGTCACCGGAGCCGAGAATCACAGGGGTTCCTTTCCTGAGTCCTGTCGCTTTTGCAGACTCGCCAGTGACCTCTCCAATTGTGGTTCCTGGATCCGCGATGTCTGCGAATTTGCTGGCGGGAATCCCAGTGACATCACAGATCTCATCTGACCACTTCAGTGTTGAGTGGTCTATTGGTCCGAATCTTGCGTTAGAAGTTTCCGTCAACATAGCTCCACAAAGGCGATTGTTCAGAAACGTATCCAGGGTGAGGAACTTGTGGGCGCCCTCAAACAGTTTCGTTCTGTTTTCAGACAACCAGAATAGCTTCATGAATGCGCGCCGGGGTCCGATTATGTCAGCAAGCTCCTCCTTCTTCTTGCTAGTCCGATTGTCAGTCCAAAGAATAGTCGGTCCAAGCGCGTTCCCTTTCTTGTCCACGGGGGTCCAACAGTCGCGCGTTGTTGCGATGACGACCGATGTTACAGCATCGGCACCACCAGGGTAATCTGATAGAGCCCGCTGCATTGTCGTGCAGGCCGTTCTCCAGAATGTGTCTGCCAATTGCTCGTGCGTAGCCAGATCTCTGGGAGCCGGAGGATACTCCTCATAGGCTTTGCTCAGCTCACGACCCTCTTCATCCACGAGAACAGATCTCGTACCAGTTGTACCAATATCAAAGACTGCAAAGACGCGTTCACTCATGTTCCTCACCAGACTAGACTGATAGACGAAAGCTTCAGATGCCAGCGCGTAATATGAATTGTCCTACAGGGAGAGTTATCAGGACGCCCTACACCGGGGATTCAATGTCAGACTACCCAGCTCACATCGAGATTGAGCCA
>JBHLPB010000141.1:0-6922 GCA_048939905.1 Promethearchaeota archaeon | reverse complement strand
TGTATACCCTGACTAATCCGGCCAACTGATGAGCTACTCCCCTTCCAGATGATTAAGGCATGTGATGTGTCCCTGATCATCTAGAATCCAGCAATCCTCGCAGACAAGTTCCTGGCAGATACTACAGAGTCCAATATGATGCCCGAGTCCGGACATCACTGTTTCTTTGGCGTTTCTCGTGTGTTCTTTGCAGAATCCACTACCACATCTCCGGCATTTGAAAGATGCTTGTTTCCTACAGACTCTGCAAGACTCAGATTGCTCTCTTGGAGCTGAGAAGATGCTAGTGGCCGATGCCGACTGCACAATGTCCTCTGACGCCGACGAACCCTCGCAGGTGGGGTCCAGACAATAACCAACTCCCTTGTATTTCCCGCAGTGCAGGCAATATGGATCGAGGACCGGCCTATTCCGTGTCATTGAAGGCGTCACTGTGAGTAATCTTGTCGAGGCGCTAACTCCTGCGCCTGATTTCCTGAGCTAGAAAGGATGAAAAGCGTTTCTTCAGACATCGAAAGCAGTGGGCGCCGATGGACTTGGAGAGTGAAGTTCTCATAGTACCCTTTACTGCCTCCCGCAGTCTTCAACTCGCAGGAGGCCCTCCGATGGAACAGGCCGTTCCTGAGGACTTTACACTCGCTGTTATGTTGCTTCGTGCATTGGAAGAGAGAAATGGAAACGATCTCGAATTCGTTCTCAAAGCCTACTTTCCGGTGCTTGTAGTCGAGTCGTCAGTTCCAAACCATCACTTCCTCATTGAGCTTTTAGGAATCAGCTCGTCGGAAGTCACGCCCATGGTTGATACTGGTATCGATTCAGTCATTGGGCGAGTGAGATCATCTAAAGAGTCCAGTGAACTCGTCAAATGTATCCAGGATGCAAGGGGCCTGGTTACTTCCACGGCAAGTGCCGATGAGGTCACTGTGCCGGGACTCGTGTCCGGGCCATTGGCCACAGGCATAGCCGAGGTAATGGACCGGCCATCTAGGAGCTATATTGAACCCTATGCCATAATCCTTCCAGAAGTGCTGTCAAAGAAGAAGGCGTTTGAATCCGCAAAGAAACTCCGCGTGACCTCTCTGGTTGCCGCTGCTGCAGACCAGCTTCTCTCTGGACTTCAAGACTCTGTTCACTCTCGAATAAGACAGATAATCGAATCCAGCCAAGCAGGTGTTTCGGATAGTGTGGAGAGGCTCCAGCAGAGGATTGATGTTCTGCGAAAGGAAGTAGAGAATCTTGACTTCCAACTCGAGCAAAAGCGAGGCGACGAGGCGAAAGATCTTAGGAGAACCAAGAACGCCCGAGTATCTGCTCTAAAGCGGGACGAAAGACGCCTCAAGAGTTTCCTCGGGCGCACAGAGAGCATATCTGGGGAGCTGCATGAGCATCAGGCATTGCTTAATGCCGATATAGAGAAGGTGCGGACTGAACTGGGTCGACAAAGGGAGAAACTCGGCGAGATTCTTGTTCCAGCAAGGGCGGTTGAGATTGACAGTGATACTGCGTTCCTGCTGTTACCCTTCATCATTGCCGGGTTCTCGAAGAAGGGCCGGCTGAAGATCTCAGTCTATCCCCCTTCGCGGCTCATGGAGGAGCCTCGGAGAGTTGGACGACGCCGCGAGTTTGTGGACGTTCTCAGATCAACATCAGATGCAATGGACAGCATTGCAGGGATACTTTCCAAGCGTGCCAACAGTGATGTGGACTTGAGAAAGACAATCCGGTCACTCTCCAAGAAGCATAGTCTTCTAGCTGCCAAGAGTGCTCGCAAGTTAGTAAGAGAGGGCGTCGCGTCTCTAGTGTCCGATGGATTTGCCAAGGAGTCTGTGCTGGAGGACGTCGGAACCCTTCTGTCAGGCATGCCAGAACACACTTTGAAGGTCAAGCACAGAATTCCGGCGCGAGTTGTTGCTGCCGATGGTCTATGCCAGGTTAAGTTTCACATTCATGATGATTCCGGAAATCCAATAAAAGCTGCTCTGGTTGAGCTTGGTGTCTTCAGGGCCGAATCAGACTCTAAGGGTGTCGTAAGAGCTTCTCTGCCTAGAAGCAGCTATGAAGGAACAGTGTCATCCTCAGGATTCAGAGAGAAGACACTGGAGTTCACACTCCGTTCTGCGGACGACGTGGTAATTCCTGTTGTCTTGAGCCCTCTGTCCAAGGAGGAATACTTGGACAAGGAATTGGACGGACTATTGGAGCGAGCAGAACGTATTGAACAGATTCGTGAGCGACTCTGGGAGGCATTTGAGAAACAGGGAACTACCCTCCTGACAATCCCTGTCTATCGAAGTGCCCTAGTAGAACTGCTTTCTGAGCTCGGATACGAACCTGAGGCATGGATTGCTCAGGCCAAGAGGAAACGCGGAATGGTAAAGATACTCCTGAAGCGTGATGACCGGACCGAGGGCATTCGAAGAGACATCTTGCGTCTAGCCGAGGAATCCAAACAAGCGGGAGGAATCATGTTATTCTCCGAACTCCTTGTGCACTTGGATGACATGGGCTGGGCCACGAACCGTGACGAGATTCAGCAGATTCTTAGAAGGATGTCAGAAGAGGGACTTGTCCAGGGCACTACCAAGCTGGAGAGTGGTGCTTCATTAGTACAGTTCGTTCCTGTATCCCTTACAAGTGACCCCCAACAAATACTGAGCCTGGCCGCAGCAAGTGACGGAAAGATCACCATTGAAGATGCAGTTGTACATCTTGGCTGGACCGAGGAACGTGTGAATATTGCCCTTGACCTACTGGTGGAAACTGGTGTAGCCAAGATTCAGAAGAGCTACTCAAGAAGCACTCAGTACTGGTTCCCCGGTCTTCGGGGAAAGAAATAAGTCGCCGTCGCATCCCTTCTTTCTTGTTGAGGGGTATTCAACCCTGGGATAGGAGATCTCTTAATGAATCGGCTCTCTCACATAGTCTTCGCCTTCTCCATGTTTGTAGGTTTGTATACACTGATTTACGCATTCAGTGTCTGGCTAGATTTCTCTGGTCTGTTGTCTGACCTGTTATTCTATTACGTGGCAGGTGGCATCATTGTCACCTTCGTGACAGTGCCAGTCTTGTATTGGAGGGCTCCACATAAGGAAAAGAGTGGGCGTACATTCGGCAATCGTGGTGCAGTTGGAGCACTAGCTTTCGTTACGTTCTGTGTGGGCTCACTGTGTGGCGCTGTGGTCTATCAGTGGATCAGCGGGATACTCTTCATCGGTGATTTGAACATCCTCATAGGGGCACTGATTGCCGTTGCAGGAGCGTTAATGCCCGACTGGGACATTCCCTTCCTAGGCATCTCACGACACCGGAACATCATTTTCCATTCGGTCATCCTCCCCTTCTTGGCGGTGCTCTTGACCCTGATCAACGTCGCCCAGAGGATAGCATCGACGTATTCCTTGGCGGTTGGTGCCCACATGGAATACTACGTGACAGCACTCTTCCTGCTGGGCTAT
The DNA here is from genome assembly GCA_048939905.1 of Promethearchaeota archaeon. Taxonomy (GTDB): domain Archaea; phylum Asgardarchaeota; class Thorarchaeia; order Thorarchaeales; family Thorarchaeaceae; genus SMTZ1-83. The sequence continues at coordinate 3,467 of JBHLPB010000141.1, read as the reverse complement.
GCTTCCCACTTGTACCTCGACATATTCCCAAGCGATGCCAACCCTCTAGAGATTGTCTGGCGGGCTGTTGATGTAACAAGCGACGCACCAACAGGACTGAAGCCTATGGGGCCAATCAAGATATCAAAGAAGAACGCTAGGATGTGGCTAATCGGAAATGCCACACTCTTAGTGCTGGTCGCGGCTGGACTCATGGGATTGTACTTCTACAACCTCACAATCCTTCCCTAGTCCAGCGTATCATACTGAATGCAAGCAGACTCAGTCCCATTCATCCAAGTCGTCTTCAAGATCTTCAGGGCTGTCCATGACATCTCTCTCTGGAGGTAGATCGCTGTCGTCAAGATCCTCGTCGTCGTCATCAAAGAGGAAAGTCTCTGGGTCGACATCCTCTTCTATTCGAGTGCGAGTCTTTGGAGTCTTCTTCTTCAGATGTCCCGCCATGCAGAGGTTATCCAATGGGTCGAAGTGCTCGCACTCAGGACAGCATTCTCCCTTATTGGTGCAGGTGTAGAAGGCCCCGCAGATCTTACAGCATTTCAGTTCCGACACTTGTTTACACCGAAGAGATTCTGGATAACGAATACGGACGCGTATTTATGCCAAATAAGGATGTCTCTAGGTAACGTTAAATGAATCAGTCAGCGATTTGTTCCTGAGTTGTTTCCTTTGACGGAGTTGGAGCTCGAGGTACGCAAGTACGTTCTTGACAACGCTGTCAGATATGAAGGCAGTCCCAGTGTCAAGTCAGTTATGAGTGCAATACTTGGAACTAGAGCTGATCTAAGACCTCGTGCGAAGGAGGTCAAGGAGTTGATTGAGCGACTTGTCCCGGAGATAGGGAAGATGTCCTTGGATGACCAAAGGAAGGAGCTCCTGAACATTGCTCCGGAGATGCTGGAAACGAGGTCTGAAGCAGTTGAAGAGTCCGGAGAACTTCCTGAGCTCAGCAACGTTGACAATTGGCCCAAGGTGGTCATGCGACTGGCACCTTTCCCTTCTGGCCCACTTCATATCGGGAACGCTCGGATGGTTGTTCTGAACGACTACTATGTGAAGCGATACGCCGGCGAACTGATTCTCGTCTTCGACGACACCATTGGATCTGCTGAGAAGGTTGTGGAGCCTGATGCTTTCGAAATGATTCCAGAGGGGCTGGACTATCTTGGCGTGGAATGGCATGAAACCGTCTACAAGTCGGACCGTTTGGAGCTATTCTACAAGTATGCTGTAGACCTCATTGAGAGGAACGAGGCCTACGTCTGTGACTGTGACGCTGAAGTTTGGCGAAAGGAGCACAAGGCCAAGAAGAAGGCGTGTCAATGCAGCGTTCTGAGTGTGGAAGATAATCTGGTCCGATGGGAGAAGATGCTTGATGGGACTTATCCGGAGCGGGGCGCCGCAGTGCGACTCAGAACCGGGATGGCTGATCCTGACCCTGCAATGAGAGACCATGTCATTCTCAGAATCTCAGAATCAGAGCATCCGAGGGTTGGAACACGTTACAGAGTGTGGCCTTTGCTTGAGTATTCTTGGGGTATCGATGATCACGAGCTAGGGGTGACCCATATCATCAGAGGCAAGGACCTCGTTAAGGAGGGCAAGATTGAGCAGCATATATGGAACATCTATGGTTGGCAGCATCCTGAACTGATATACTACGGTCGGTTGAAGTTTCAGGACGCGAAACTAAGCAAGAGCAAATCTCGAAAAGAAGTCCTCGAGGGTGTCTACACAGGATGGGATGACCCGAGAACTTGGAGCATGCAGTCACTTGAGAAGCGTGGCATTCACCCTGACGCGGTGAGGAAAGCAATGCTGGACCTGGGGCTGAGCATTGTTGACATCTCGATCTCAATGAAGACCGTTTATTCAGAGAACAGAAAGCTGCAGGATGCTGATGCTCCTAGGGTTCTCTTTGTCGAAACACCTGTCTGGGTCGAGCTTACTGGGCTTCCAGCGGAGATCCAAGAGGCTGAGGCTCCCGTTCATCCAGACTTCCCAGATCGAGGAGTACGCCACATCCCCTTGGGGCGTTCCTCGGATTCAGCTGTCCCTGTTGTAGTTGGCATCTCTGAAAGAGATCTCAAGCAATTGACCCAGGGTGAGATATTCAGGCTGAAAGACCTGGCGAATTTCACATTGAAGAAGGGTCGGAAATCCAATGCGAAATTCCACAGCGTCGAAGTCGACAATGTGCGTACGGTGGGTGGCTCCATCATTCACTGGGTTCCTAGGGAAACTGCAGTTCCGGTTGAAATGACAATGATTGATGGAGCGACGGTCACAGGTTTCTGCGAGCCAAGCATCAAGAAAATCAAGAGCGGTACGTTCCTTCAGTTCGAGAGGGTAGGCTTTGCACGTGTCTTTGGTGTTGGAGACCCTGTCAGAGTGGCATATGCTCACAAGTAGAAGCTTGTACAGCGGCCAAAGAGAACTTATAGCTCGCGGCTAGGTCCATACTCGGTGACAGTTTTGGCCAAGAAGAAGAAACGCGCAAAGCCCAGACTCTCGGCATCTATGTTCAAGATAACTGGTCCACATGCCAAGATGAAGATTGATACAAAGAAGAAGAGACTCTACTACTTCCGTGAAAAGGTGAAACCTGAGAAGGCAAAGAAAGCTGCCACGAAGGATGGAGCAGATATACTTGGGGTCGCTCCCAATGCACTCAAGGTGAGCAAACCTTCGCTGAAGTATGACTTCTATTGTATCTACGACGCAGTGCTGGACCTGAAGTTCCTACGACTGAGGAAACAGGAACTAGGTGTCAATGACCAAGTGTCTGGAGCATACGTCGGGAAGGAGATTATGACTCCGAAGAAAGGCAAGTCAATACCTGGTCGATCCATCCATCTTGATATTGTCGAGCTTTTCCAGTTGACAAGAAAAGACGGAATGACGGTTGACGGAAAGACAGGAGGTCCCGCTGATGCGATTGCAAGGATTCTCAAGGGCAGCGGAAAGAAGAAGGCTACCGCAGCCTGGGTGAGGAAGGCCAAGGTATCTCCTGGCAAGTTCAATTCTCTGGAGAAAGTTGTGAAGGTAGTTGGAAAGCTGGCTGGACAGAGGCCTTCTGATGCGAAGCGAGTCACCCATCATGTACTAACCTTCAACCAGCTTGATGGATTCTACTTGCCAACCTACTACGTCAAAGTAACGGCTGAGTCGAAGTCTCAGACACTTAGGGTCAACGGAATCAATGGTGCAATCTCACTCGCTGTCTGAATATAGAATCACCTTCTCCCCTATATCGGCCGCTCAATCAAGATGAGAAGTGTGTCATCACCACAGGCCATTTCAGAAGCCTTATTGCACAATCAGGGCAAATGGTGCTGTCCCAAGGTGACAGAATTGAGGCCCAAGTACTCAACAGTCCTCCTTAGATTCGGAGAGATTGCTATAAAGTCAAAACAGACACGTCGAAGGATGACAGACCTTCTAGTAAACCATGTTCGGTTGGCCCT
>JBHLPB010000140.1:0-6957 GCA_048939905.1 Promethearchaeota archaeon | reverse complement strand
CCCAATAGCCAGGGTAGTCATACCACTGCGCGTTAAGCTCATCGAGTTCAAATCCCTGCTGCTCAATCCAAGTGAAGTACTTGAGGTGATGGATTCGTTTTCGGTCGTAGTGGTTCAATTCGATCATGGCGTCGGTCTTCTGACCCATCAAGTATCTGTGAAAATCCTTGATGGCATTCCCTGCTGTGTATTCTCCAAATGATTGCCTTGCCTCCCGAAGCCGGGATTGATACATATCCATCGAGTCAGTAAAGATAGTAAGAACGACATCATCCTTGGTCAATTCATAGTACTTGGCGAATTTGATTGACATCAATAGGTTTGCTATACTAGAGATGCCCAATAGGTCAAGCTTGTCGACCATGTCTGGTGAAACACCAACTTCGTCAATCAAGTAGCTTCTGCCTGCAGGCTCATTGAAGAGCCGCATGAGATTCATTGTATCCTCATCATCTATCGCGATAATCATGTCGGTGTTTCGTACATTGTGTATCCACGGGACATGCTTGTCACCAATTCCCTCAATCCTATGCGCGCCGTAGCCATTGAGCCAGAGGGTTGGGCACTGTACTGCTTCACCTGCCACTATCTTTGAAGTGGGAAAGACTTGCTTCATGAAATCGCCGCATGCAATGGTACCTGCGGAACCAGTGGTCAGACAGACACCGGCATACCTGTCACTGCCCAGTTCCTTCTCAAGCACTTCTTTCATTGCATTTCCGGTCACCTCATAATGATAGAGGCTGTTGCCAAACTCAGAGAACTGATTGAAGATGAAGATGTCGTCCCTCGTTCGTCTTAGCTCCCAGCACTTGTCATATATCTCCTTGACATTGCTCTCTGAGCCTGGCGTCTTGATGATCTCGCCTGCAACCGTGGCAAGCCAGTCAAACCTTTCTTGGGACATCTCCTCAGGGAGGATGGCAATGCTCTCGCAAGCCAGTAGAGTCGCGTCGTAGGCACCACCGCGGCAGTAGTTGCCGGTTGATGGCCATACAGCCTTGTGTCTAGTTGGGTCAAATTGCCCAGTCACCAATGGAGGAACAAGACAACCGAATGTGGCTCCAACCTTATGCGCTCCGGTAGGGAACCATTTGCCTACAAGTGCTATTATCCGAGCCTCAACTCCTGAAAGCTCGGGTGGGAGTTCCATGTAATTGGCCAGGGACCGGAAGAGACCTCCCTTCTCCTTGGGCTCATTCTTCCATGTGATTCGAAACAGGTTCTGGGGAACGATATCCCAGAGCCCGATATCCCGGAGCTCATCCTTTATTCTTTCTGGCGCTTTGGAAGGCTCTTTTAGCTGTTCGAAGGTAGGAATCACAATGTTTCTCCCTTTGCAGCGTTGAACAGTACGCTTCAGCTGGTCTTCATTCATTGTGAGGTCGATCATCATTCTTGCCTCAGATTTGGCCGCTTCTCCGATGCAGGTGTAACGGGTCACTCCAGAGGGTGAGCATTCTCCTTTTAACTCTAGGGAACTTACGCACCTATCTCATGAAGCAGTCGCTCTTTTTGCCAGAGGAACACATTAAAAACGGATGAAAATGAAGCAAGCGACAACTCGTATGGATGAGCCAGTATTCAATACGCCTGGAGTAATTCAGCCCCTTTGATAGTCGCGAAGGCTGGGGCTATATGGCTTTGACACTCTGAAACTCACGATAGAGAAGAAGGTATATACATTGGGAAAGCGCGTTTACAAGTTTGGTGAAGGGAAGGCTGATGGTAAGGCCGACATGAAGAACGAACTGGGGGGGAAGGGTGCTTCCCTGGCAGGAGCAACACTGCTAGGGTTGCCAGTCCCACCAGGATTCACAATCTCCACGGACGTCTGCAATGAGTACCTTGCAACCGGAGGACTGACAGACGAAGTGAAATCTGAGGCCAAGAAAGCTCTCGCATGGGTGGAGAAGATACTGGGAAAGAAGTTCGGTGACCCAAGAAACCCCCTACTTGTATCCTGTAGGTCCGGTGCAAGACAGAGTATGCCTGGCATGATGGAAACAGTCCTGAATGTTGGCCTCACCACTGAGACACTCCCCGGACTGATTGAGGCATCAGGAGACGAAAGATTCGCCTATGACTCCTACCGTCGTCTTATTATGATGTATTCTGACGTTGTCATGGAGAAAGCCGAGGGGATAGAACCCGAAGAGGGCCAAGGTGTCAGGCAGCAGCTGGAGTGGATTCTGGCAAAGAAGAAGAGAGAGTCAGGTCGACTCAGCGATACTGATCTTACCGTCGAGGACCTCAAGGAATTGTGTCTTCAGTTCAAGGAAAGAGTCAAGCTGACCCTCGGAAAGGAATTCCCTGATGACCCCTATGACCAACTCTGGGGAGCAATCGGAGGAGTCTTCAAAAGCTGGTGGGGCTATCGCGCTATTGCCTATAGGCGTATCGAGAATATACCAGATGACTGGGGAACGGCTTGCACTGTCCAGTCAATGGTATTCGGCAACCTTGGAGAGGATTCGGCCACTGGAGTTGCATTCACAAGAGACCCTGCAACGGGGGAGAACCTATACTACGGTGAGTGCCTATTCAACGCGCAAGGAGAAGATGTCGTCGCCGGCATCCGTACACCTAATCCGATGAACGAAGAGAGCAAGAACGAGCAGAACAAACATCTTCCTACACTTCAAGGGAGGATGCCCGAGCTCTATGAACAGCTATGTGGCATTCGAGATACACTTGAACAAGATGCCAAAGATATGCTGGATCTAGAGTTCACAATCGAACGAAACCGGCTCTTCCTAGTCCAACACAGAGTCGGGAAAAGAACGGCGACCGCCGCCCTGAATATCGCAATGGACATGCTCGACAGCGGTATGATTGACAGACCGACTGCTGTGATGAGAGTACACCCGGAACAGCTTGGTCAGCTCCTCTATCCGATATTAGATCCCGAGGCAGAGAAGGATGAAACTCCAATCGCCCAAGGTCTTCCTGCAGGCCCAGGAGGAGCTGTTGGACAGATTGTGTTCACACAGGAAGACGCCGTTGAATGGGCAAATCAAGAGAAGAAAGTCATACTCGTTCGTGAGGAGACCAGCCCTGAAGACATCGAAGGAATGCGGGCTGCGGTTGGTATTCTTACCGCACGTGGAGGAATGACGAGTCATGCCGCACTGGTCACGCGAGGTTGGGGTAAGACTTGCATTGTAGGGGCGTCACCATTGGAGATTGATCCATTCGAGAAGAGTATGTCTGTCAATGGAGTGATCTACCGGCAAGGAGATACGATTACACTCAACGGCACTAGGGGTCTTGTCTACAAAGGCGAACTACCGATGATGGATTCAACAAGAAATCCCAGACTTCTCGAGTTCATGGGAATGATTGACGAATTCAGAAAGATGGGAGTTAGAGCCAACGCTGAAACCCCGGAGGACGCTAGGATTGCGCTAGACTTCGGTGCCGAGGGTATAGGCCTCTTTAGGACAGAACACATGTTCTATGGAGAGGGCTCTGACGAGCCTCTGTTTCTTCTGAGAAAGATGATCCTGAGTAAGACGAAGGCGGAAAGGAGAGCCGCCTTGGATGAGCTATCGCCCTATGTGAAACGAGACATCAAGTCAACTCTGGAAGTGATGGATGGCCTCCCGGTGACGATTAGACTACTTGATCCTCCGCTTCATGAGTTCGTGCCACAAAGCCGGATTGGACAGGACAGACTCGCTCACTCATTGGGAATAAGCGTGGACGAGGTTCGCACAAGAGGTGAGGCTCTTCATGAGAATAATCCGATGATGGGTCATAGGGGAGTGAGGTTGGCAATCACCTACCCGGAGGTGTATGAGATGCAAATCCGTGCCATTTTGGATGCAGCGGTCGAACTCAAGAAGGAAGGCAAGAAAGTGCTGCTTGAGATCATGATTCCCGTGACTATAGGGTCCGCTGAACTGAAACATATGAAGATGCGAGTGGAGGCCCTATACGAGAAGTTCAAGCAGGAAACCGGAGAAGAGGTAGACTTCCTTTATGGAACCATGATTGAGATACCAAGAGCATGCATGCGGGCAGGTGACATGGCTGAGAGTGCAGAGTTCTTCTCCTTCGGGACCAACGATTTGAGTCAGATGGGATTCGGTTTCAGTCGCGACGATATCGGTTCCTTCTTGCCTGACTATCTGGATGGACACATCCTGAGGAATGACCCCTTCCAGAGCATTGACAAGCGGGGCATCGGACAGCTCATGCAGATAGCAATAGAGAGGGGCAGGAAGACCCGACCAGGTATGAAGATTGGAGTCTGTGGTGAGCACGGCGGAGACCCTAGGTCTGTGGAGTTCTTCTACAAGATAGGTCTTGATTATGTTTCGTGCTCTCCATATCGCTTGCCGATCGCTCGTCTGGCGGCTGCGCAGGCCGCCATAAAGGAGGAGCGAGGGGAACTTGAATAGAGTTCCCCCAAGGTTTTTATCTGACCGTCATCGGCCCCAGCGCTAGTCTATAGGTACTCAGAACCCCTGAAATCGTGCCACTCAGGTCGGTGAGTCAATTAATGAAGCGCATTCTTGTGACGGGAAGCTACGGACAGATTGGAACAGAACTGGTAGGAGTCTTGAGAAAGAAATACGGCGGTGAGAACGTCATCGCGACGGGCAGAAAGAAACCGCCAGAGATTCTGACAAGTGACGGCCCCTACCAGCGACTTGACATCCTTGACACAAACCAGCTCGACACGATGTTGGTTGACTTTGACATTGACATCATCATACATAATGCGTCCGTGCTCTCGGTAACCGGTGAGAAGAACCCGCAGTTAGCTTATCGAACCAACATAGAAGGCACCTACAATGTCATGGAAGCTGTTCGCATCCTAGGACTGGAACAAGCACTTATACCGAGCTCAATAGCCGCATTCGGACCCTCCACCCCCAGGGAAAACACTCCTAACGACGTCATCACTCGACCGACCAGCATGTACGGCGTAACTAAGGTGTTTGTTGAACTGTTTGGAGAGTATTACCACCGTCGTTACGATGTTGACTTCCGATCTCTCAGGTATCCTGGTGTCATCAGCGCTGAGGCACTGCCAGGTGGCGGCACGACTGATTATGCTGTTGAGATATTCTATGAGGCTTTGAAGAACAAGAAGTACACGTGCTTCCTTGGACCAGAAACACGACTCCCGATGATGTTTATGTCAGACTGTATCAAGTCGACGATTGACCTGATGGAAGCAGACAATGAGAAACTAGAACACCGTACATTCAATGTTACTGCTTTCAGCTTCACACCTGCCGAGCTCGCAGAGGAGATCAAGAAGCACATACCCGAATTCGAGATCTCGTACGAACCAGACTTCCGTCAGGAGATTGCGGATTCATGGCCGATGTCACTCGATGACAGTGTTGCCAGAAGAGAATGGGGCTGGAGCCCGGAATACGACCTTGCCAGAATGACCAAGGAGATGCTTGAAAAGCTCTCGCAGAAACTTGGGGCGAAGTACTAGAGCGTAACATAGTTGGTTGCAGCCGAGAATACTCCGGATTCAAAGGATTGAACCGTCATCCTTATCACAAACGTTGCGACCGGCGCTGCTGTCCAAATAGCTACACGTGGACACAAGGTGCGTTGATTATGGCAGTGGATAGGCGCATACTCTACTACACTCTACTTATCCTGTCAATTCTCATCGCATCTTCCCTCTACCTCTCCTGGTCGGTTGACAGAGGTTTGGGGACTCTTGATGTGGAAAGAACCGGTATCGAGATAGAACCCGGCCGGACTGTCAATTTCACCGTTTATGCTCCAAGGGAAGACTACCCAGGGCCTATGCCCATCGTTCTGACAATTCATGGGGTTGGCGGGTCGAAGGAGGCCATGTATGCGTTCAACATAGAGCTTGCCCGAAGAGACTTCACAGTGGTGGCGATAGACCTAGCAGGTCATGGTGACTCCTCGATGTCGTTCGACATCAACAATTACACTCGTCTGGCAGAGGACTGCTACGCCGTCCTTCAGTGGGTGGGACTCAACTATAACAATTCGAACCCAGATCTCTACGGAGTTGTTGGTCATTCTCTTGGAGTCCACGTAGGACTTGCCATGTATAACATGGATGTACAGCCCAAGGCCATCGTGGCCGTTGGGCCCGTTTGGCTGGAGGATGCCGCCTCGCTACCAGGCAATCTGCTCCTAGCGGTTGGAGAATTCGATGAGTTGATTCCCAGAGGGAGCCTCTTGGAAGTCCTCAGGACACTCACCGGATTTCCTGATGCAATGGCAGGCATAACTTACGGCGGCTTCGACGGAGATGCAGCCTACCGACTCGTGATTGCACCCACAAATCACGTCGGTGAGGCCACCGACGCTTTGATTGTTGTTGAATCGGTTTCGTGGATGCTTCAGGCACTTCACGGAATTGAGGAACCCAGTCACAGTGGGATAGAGATTCAGCTAATATACTCAAGGAAGACAGTTGCTTACGTTGTTGGAACAGTTTCGCTGTGGCTGTCCCTCATTCCATTGGTGCTCCTCGTCGTGACTACTCTTCCGGAAAGAGTGCGGCCCAAGCCGTTCTCCAATAGGACTGAGCCTATGACCATGGGTAGAGAAGGTCTGCTCAGTAGCACGTTGGCAATGCTGTTCGTGTTAGTCTACCTCTTCACCGGTATTGCTGGTATCATGTTGGAACGAATGAGTATAAGACTATCCGCCAGCATGTTGGGGACTGGACTGGCGTTGTTCTTTGTTCTTTGTCCCATACTATGGATTGCAGCCATGATGCTGATAGGTGGCACAAAGAGGACCTATCGGTCTCTACTGGCCATGGGATACAGGAAAGGGAACATGGGCATCTTGGTTTCGACAGTAGCAAGAGCAATCATTCCGGCAATGATTTGCATGGCATGGCTACTAGCGTGGGTGGCTTTGGGAGGAATGCCCGGTACGGCGAGCCCAGTTACAATCCTTCCTCTATTCAGATTTCCAAATAGTGAGAAAATA
>JBHLPB010000139.1:0-6963 GCA_048939905.1 Promethearchaeota archaeon | reverse complement strand
CCGAACCACGCGGAGGTTGCCAAGCCAGGTCAAAGGCGCGAGGTTTAGGTCCTCGTCTCGTAGGGGTTCGCGAGTTCGAATCTCGCCCTCCGCACCATTCTTTGGTAAACCTCATTATCCGGTTGTTTTCCACATTCTTCGGGATAATCATGAAGTACATGTTTTTGGCAACTGATGATAACAAGATGCAGCTATATCACCTGCTTTTGAACGCGATAAACTTCCATGAGAATGGCCATGAGGTCGCAGCAGTTCTTGAGTGCGCCTCCCCGAAGCTACTAATTGGAATAGCTGATGGCACAGTCAAACTCCCTGTCTTTCATACGGCGATGGAGCTTGAGGTCATAGATCATGCCTGCAAGGCTTGCTCTTCTGCGTTCGGAGCCACTGAGGCTGCAGAGAAACTCGGGGTCCCAATCAAAGGTGAGCTAAAGGGGCATAGTGATTTACTGAGATTCTCTGAGGCTGGATACTCAATTCTTACGTTCTGACTACGGACAATTAACGTTATATCCCTAGGTCAATTGAATCAGACTGAGCCGGGGTCTCCTAGTGGCTATGGAGGCGGTCTCGAATCGTCTACTTTAGCGAGACAACCGCTGTCTTCGGACGCGTGAGTTCAAACATTTCGCGTTCTCGTGAAGTGGAAGAAGTCTCATCCCCGGCGCCATTCTTCATTCATTGTAGTTCGTCTAACACCTGCGCCATTACCTTCTTTGCAGTTGCGGCAAGCCTGTCTACCGTCTTCTGTGTCTTTGCGCCAACATACACCCTTGCCTTCGGTTCAGTCCCTGATACTCTAACTAGCACATAGGAACCATCCTTGTTCTCTATCCGAACCCCATCTACCTCGAGAACTTGTTCCACTCCACTGATCTCAGGGACAAGTAGCTCTTTCACCCTTGGTAGAAATGCATGTTTGATCTTGTCTGGGCACCGAACGAAGTCTCGCAGGATTGGATATTTGGGGATTGTCTTCATCAGTTTGATACAGCTGCCCTGACCGAGCTCATCCACTAATTGTGCAAATCGACCCGCCCCTGCGATACCGTCCATCCACCATCCCAATTTGGTGAATATAGGTTTCCAAGGTTCGGATGCAAGTATCACATCCTTACCCTTCTTGGTGACTAGAAACTCCTGAAGCGACCCAAGTGGCATTCGGACAACAGACCCTCCTGCAGAATTGACGACCTCATCAATCACACTGGAGGTATCAATTGAGGTGAGAACTATCCCTCCGTCATTTCTCTCAACCTCATCCCTGGCAAACACAGCAATCACACGATTCTGATCAATGAACTCGCCATCTTCATCAATCACAGCTAATCTATCACCATCACCATCATGGCACATGGTCACAGCGAAATCAGACTCTTCGGCCATCTTCATTGCATCGCCAAGATTTCTTGGAGATGGTTCAGGAGGTCGGCCTGGAAAGTGGCCATCTTGATGGGAGTTTATTGTAGTCACAGAGAACCCAAGGTCAACAAGAAGCTCGGGTGTGTAGTCTGTTGCTGCGCCATTTGCCAAGTCCACCAAGACCTTTGTACCTTCACTTAGTCCTCCTCTGTTTGAGAGGAACTCCTTCACTCTAGACAAGTAGTCAATCCTGATGTCTTTCTTAGAGATTTGTCCGATTTTCTCCCAAGATGCAACAGTGTAGCTTCGGTTGTACACTGAAGTCTCCAAAAACTCCTCCTCAGATCTGATGAACTCACGCCCCGACTTGAAGAACTTGAAACCGTTGTCAGTAGGCGGATTGTGACTGGCAGTGATAAGCACAGACACAGAAATCCCCGGGAGACAACTATGATAGCCAACAGCAGGCATTGGTGCTATCCCAAGGTCTATCACATCCACTCCAGTAGATAGCACCCCGGAGACAAAGGCATTCTTCAGCATCTCTCTGGAAGTTCTGGCATCGATACCAACTCCTACACTGCCCCTCCCCTCTAGATGCGTTCCGAGCGCTCGACCCAGGCCAAGAGCCAAGTCTACAGTCACTTTGTCTGCGATTGCCCCACGGATTCCACTCGTACCAAACAACTTCTGACTCAAGAGAACACCTCCTAGCTCTGCGGCAGTGCCAAGTCAACGATATCCTTGGCTGCTTCTCCTATCCTCAAGAGACTGTCAATGACGAAGAGTTCTGTGTGGGGTTCACCATCCGTCTTGGACAGAACGTATTGTCTGGCCTTGCCAATGTCATCAATCAGTTCTCTCTCCGCCGTAATCACCGATACAACTTTCTCAGAGTCGAATTTGAACAGGTTCTCAACAGACTTGGACAGCATAGCTTTCACTTTGTCAGCAATTGACTCCAATCTCTTTATGAAGCTCGCAGCAGGTGCCTTGTCAGTGCGCCCGGCAATATCCACCGATAGGTCTGCTATCCTCTCGATATATTGCGCCGCTAGACGGAGGTCAAGTGCCTCCACAGGGGCGATACTCATCATCTCGGACATCCGAGGATACTGAATGGCAGAGCGAAGCTCTCGTACAATGAGGAAGAAGAGCCTGTCGACCTCCTCATCACGCTGGATGACATCCGCAGCAACATCTTGAGCTCCCTCGAAATAGGCGTTGAGAGCGTCATTCAGCATCCTTGAGGCAATCAGGTTCATTCTCTTCATTGCCTTTCTTACCGGTAGTGTCGATGGGTCTACCAAACATCTTACCACGATCTCGTGTCCATCATCATGAGCTATCTCGTCAGTGATCTCAAGAGCCACGAATCTACTGATTATCTTCTTCAATTCGAGTCTCTGGGCACTCGTTATTGGCTCCCCACTTACTACTCGAATCTCATCAAAACCCAACAGGTACTTGCTGGTGATCTCCCATCGAAGGTTGGCCTCAATCTGAACTGTGGTAGTCCGGGGTTCTCCTGCTTTCGGAAGTCGCGGATCTACAATCAGACACCCGTCTTCACGTTCGGCAACAACAACGGTGTCCCCCTTGCCAAGCTCTTGTCTCAGAACCCAGTCCTTGGGGAGTATTATCAAGAACGAGCTACCTTCATCTCCACCAGTCTGCTGCAGCTTCCTGTACGTGACCATTCTCTCCACCCTGGCTAGATGGCGCCAAATCACCGTTGAAATGCCCGCTTATTACACTTCCCGCATCACTTCCATCTGCAATCCGACGAAACTCTGGATGTTAGCCCAGTTCTTCAAATCATGAATTTGGGCGATGTTTAAATCAGAAGACTGCGACAGCGGCAGCGGTTGCCATTGACACAAGCTGATCGTCGAGCATTATTGAAGAAACTGATAAAATCAGGCATTCAGATATCTCCAGAGGCGCTTGATTTTCTTCTGGGTCTGGATGCACCTATGTCGGTTGTGGACTCTTTAGTAGGTCAGCGTGATACATCAGCACACCCATCAGTTCTATCCAGCGAATACATAGCAGAATGGCTTGCTGGAGAGAATGAGAATCGAGCCTCAACGCCTACTGTACTCCACATCGAGTCATTCTCCGAAGAAACCGAAACCGAGCCCAAACCCGAAACCCTTCAAGCAGATGTTGATCCATTGATTAGGGTTCTCAAGAATCCCACGTACGACACTGTAGGTTCCAAAGGAACTGTTGACGACTTCCTAGCTCTATTCAGAGACAGGTTCAATCGTATCAAGGGAATGTATGCAAACCGGGTAGATACCCATGATGCTCTATCTCCCGTTGCTATTGAGGTGAAACAGAGAGCGGCAGCAGGCCGTCCGGCAAGGGCTAGTGAAGGACAACGAGCTCCTCGCCGCTCAAGCGTGAAGGTAATTGGGATTGTGAAGGAGAAGAGTGTTTCCAAGGCACAGAATGTTGTCGTGAACATAGAAACGTGGGAGAAACGGCTGAACAAACATGATGAGGATGAAGAATACAGCATTGAGATAGTTGCAGTAATACCTACTGGTCAGAAGGGAGAGAAAGGTCAGCAGCTCTCTGAGAAGGCCAGTTCAATCCTGCTAGATGAGGTCGTATGCATATCGGGCTATCTAGACGAATACGGACGAATGATAGCAGATGACGTGATTCTCCCAGATATTCCCATGACCCGAGAGGTCGGAAGAGCCCAACGAGATGTCTACGCGGCATTCATATCTGACATTCATTGCGGAAGCAATGAGTTCCTTGAAGACGAGTTTGACCTTTTCATTGGCTGGCTTGGGGGGAGGGACGTTGATAGTTCGGAGAAACAGATGGTCAAGCAGATCAAATACCTCCTGATTGCAGGAGACCTTGTAGACGGGGTTGGAGTATACCCTGAACAAAGAGGTGACCTGGCAACACCGAACATTCATGATCAATATGCAATGCTTACGGAGAAGCTGCGAAGAATTCCAGACGATATTAGGATTCTCTGCATTCCTGGTAATCACGACGCTGGCAGGCAGGCCCTCCCACGCCCTCCCATTGCCAAGGAGTTCGCAGCCTCTCTCTACACTCTGGGCGACCGTTTCATGATGTTTGGCGACCCGTGCCAACTAATCATTGAGGGTGTCAACATAATAATGACACACGGTGACTCTCTTGATGATCTTGTAACAAGTATCCCCGGTGCCTCCTATGAGAGGCCAACCGTCCCCATGGCAGCCCTTCTTCGAAAGCGCCATCTTGCTCCAATCTATGGTGGTAAGACTGAGCTTGCGCCACTGCATAGAGATTGGATGGTGATTGATACTCCTCCAGATTTGATACACTTCGGTCATGCACATCACAATGAAACCGATGCCTACCGCAGCATTCAGATTATTAACTCGGGGACTTTTCAAGGACAGACAGAATTCATGCGCAAGCAGGGCATCAAGCCCACACCTGGAATCGTTACTCTCATGAATCTCATGACTAGAAAGCTTGAGGCCAGGGTCTTTTATGAATCGTCGCCCGGTTCTTAGGGGCGAATCGATCTACAGCACTTCTTCGGCAATCTTACTTAGTCGAACGTCCTCGTCGAGAATCGCACCTATCTGCTGCTTGCTCACAGCCAGTCGTATCTTCTTAGTCCGCCCATAGCGTCCCTTTGAGATGACCGTTGTGTTGATCAATCCGAGCATATCGAGCTCCGATATCAAGTCCGAAATGCGCCTCTGAGTGAGTGTGTCTAGAGCCAATGACTCTGCAATTACCGAATACACGTTGTAGCATTCACCAGTGTAGATGTCACGTTGACCCTTACTTGTCAAAGCATACACCGAGAAGAGTACCGCCTTGGACTGGAGTGGCAAGGTCTTCACAGCCTCTGTGATTGTATCCCTCTCGATAATCTTCTGGGCTTCCCGAACGTGTCCTTGTGTCACCTTCTCATCACCTGACCGCTCAGCAAGTTCACCAGCTGTCCTTAGCAGATCAAGCGCTCTTCTGGCATCACCATGTTCCTGAGCAGCAAGAGCTCCAACCAGATTGATGACTCCCTCTTCACCTATGGCATTCTTGTTGAAGGCGATATTCACTCTCTGTTGCAGGATTCCCTTCAGCTCGACTGCATTGTATGGTGCAAAGATGACCTCCTCCTCCCCCAGGGTCGATAGAACCCTGGGGTCCAGCATCTCCTTGAACTTCAAATCATTGCTTATTCCGATTATTGAGATTCGACTATTCTCCAATTCTCCATTCATCCGAGTCAGGCCATAGAGGATGTCGTTGCCTTGGCTGACATCCCGTCTTACAAGAGAATCTACCTCGTCGAGCACAACCACCATTATGTTGGGATCTGAGTCAAGCTTCTTTTTGAAAATGGACCTGATCTCATCAGTAGGCAAGCCTGTGAAGGGCACTTCGGACCCATCCGGCATTTTCGCATCAATGTCCTCACATAGTTGACGCAACACTCTGTAGTTGGTACCCACGATACGGCAGTTGACATAGGCCGCCAGCGGATGGCTTACTCTGCTTTCTTTCGCCTTCGTGACAAGCAAATCTAGGACATATCGTGCAACTACCGTCTTACCGGTTCCAGTCTTTCCGTAGCATAGGATGTTTGATGGTGGTGCGCCACGGAGTGCAGGGCCTAGAATGGCTCCAATCCGGTTCATCTGCTCATCACGATACGGCAGCTCGTCAGGGACATACGTCGGTCTAAGCGCGTTTCTGTCCCTGAAGATGGCCTGACCCTGAAGAAACTTGTCGAACAGCTTGTCAAGCGGCTTCTCCATTACCTCCACATCTCCATCCGAAAGAAAGGTGAGTTCCACTGGACTTCCACTGGAGCCTTATATTTCCATTGGAACCTAAATCCAGGTGTTAAAGGTACGTATTACCCGACCCAGACTTCAACTAGACTCCGCAGCATTCATCTAGGAATGCCATCAGGGCAGAGGGCGTATCCTGTACTCGGGAGTGCCAGTGATTTGCGTCTGAGAGACTTGGAGATAGCGTTACAATCGATAGAACGTATCGATGAGCATGAAGTATCGTTGGAACAGTACCCCACTCCCCCAAATATCGCAGCTTCAGTACTCTATGCAGCACAGATGGAACACAATGACATCGCAGGCAAGACCATCTGTGATCTTGGCTGTGGCGACGGTATCTTTGCTATTGGAGCGGCTCTCTTAGGAGCAGAACGTGTTATTGGCATTGATGTGCAATCCAAAGCCTTAAAGGTCTCTCAAAGGAATTCAGTCGCACTCGGGACTGACGACACGACAGACTGGGTCCTGGGGGATGTTTCCTCGTTTGAAGTGAGAGGACCCTTAGACACTGTGGTGACCAACCCCCCTTTCGGTGTCAAGAAGAGAGGCGCGGACCTGAGGTTCCTACGGAAGGCAGTCCAAATCGCGAGGACTACGTACAGCATGCATCTCGCGGGCGATAAGAACAGGGCCTTCCTCAGAAATGCAATCGAAGACCTTGGAGGAGAAGTGGCACAGGTCGAAACCTTCGAGTTTCCGATAGATAGAATCTATGACTTTCACAAGAAGCCCAGACATCTGATTGGAGTGGACCTTTACCGCATACGTA
>JBHLPB010000138.1:0-7032 GCA_048939905.1 Promethearchaeota archaeon | reverse complement strand
AGATAGTCCCGAACCCGTCTGTCGCCCAAAGCTATCGTCTACCATTGTTCTGGACAGGTCAAGGTACCAAGCAGGAAAAGAATCTCCTAACATGCAGCAGCAAGGGGCCAACGGTCCTTCTTGTAGGGGACATCCAACCTGACAGACATGCCGGGCTGGTTGCGGCTGTCAGGGTGTTCTCTGGCACTCTGAAGAGAGCAAAGCCACTCGTCAATCTGAGAACAGAGAGTGCAGGCAAGACATTACAAGTTGGCCTCTTTATGTCGAAGTCAAGGATTGCTCTCCCTGAGGTACCAGCTGGGAATCTGGCCTTCATCACAGGCATCAGAGACCTTGCAGTCGGAGATACGCTGGTCACTGAGGGGACAAAGGACGTACCTCCTTTGATGGAATTGCAGTACCCTACGGAGCCTGTTGTCACCTATACCATTGAACCCAGACAGCTCTCTCAGCTTAGTGAGATTCAGACACCAATCACAGAGTTTGTAGCAACGGACCCTGCGTTGGAGTTCGAGGTGAATCCTGAGACCGGCGAGATGCTGCTTTCGGGAGCAGGGGAGCTTCACATCGAGGTCAGTGTTGAGAAGATGTCCAGGATAGGCCTAGACGTCATCCTTGGGACTCCAATGGTCCTGGTGAAGGAGCAGATGACCACCGAAGGAGCCTCATTTGCAGGAGGCGAAGGTGAGTCAAGTAGATTCTCCGTCCGAGCTATCCTTCGAAGAGATGACCAGCAACTCGAGAGCCTAGGAACCATAATTGACTCAGATCTTCAGCTTGGGTGCTACGTGATAGACCAGTCAGGAAGAATCAGCCCTCATGGTGAAGAGGTGGCGTTCATCAATGAAGCATTCAGGTCAGTCATACGTCGAGGTCCAGTCGCAGGAGAAAGAATGCGCCAGTTGGTGGTTCTCATTGAGAAAGCCGACATCCGCATGGAGGCTCCAGAGACATCGTGGAGAGATGTTACTCACCCTCTGCTTCAAGCGATGAGAGGTAGCATCTTGACTGGTGACCCGAAGGTCCTGGAGCCTTGGGTCAGACTAGAGATCAGCACGCCAGAGGAGCATGTTGGGGAGCTGACTGCAATCTTGGCCAGAAGAAAGGGGTTGGTGCACGAGATAGACTCTGAGAGGTCACTGTACAGAATAATCGCAGAGATTCCTGTACGTGAGTCATTTGGACTGGCCAACGAGATCAGGACATCGACATCAGGTTGGGCAACGTGGGGCGCAAGAGCAGGTGGATATCGCGAGAGAGGATATGGCGAAACTGAGGAAGGTGAAATCTACTAGCCTCTCAGGTAGTATCTGCGGTTCATGACCTCACCTAGCATTGACAGCAGCCTGCGGTCAATCATTGAAACCTCGTCCATTATCTTCAGCGCCCGTGTTATGTTCGAAAACACGGCGTTCAGGTAGGCTTTGGCCTCCACCATCTCTGACTGTTCAACCATCTGAAGATATGCGTCAGCAATCTTCATGAGACCAAGCCAATCGTCAGCCAGAATGAATCTATACTGGCCTGCGTCTAGGTCCTCTGGGAGGTCATCATACTGACTTCGCTCTATCACTGCGTCGTACTGATTCTCCAGAGCAAGGGCATATCTGAGAAGAACATCGGCCAAAGAAAGGCAGGTTGCGTGGATGAATTCGGCACTCTCTGGAATCTCCGTTTCCACAAGGCCTACCTTCTTCAATGAAACAGCAGCTCCATAGAGTCCTGAGGCCAGACTACTGAAGTCCTGATTCTCGAAGAACGACTTGACGGTCTCGGCGAGTCGTGTCTGGCCTCTCCAATACTGTGCTACCAGAGGATCAAGCTCCTCAACTTTGCCATCAACGGGATCCATAATCTGAGTTCTAGCACCCAGGCTGACAGCTTCCAGGTTCATCTTAGCAGATGCAAGAGTGGTCATCAGAGGCCCCATTCTCGACAGCCCGGACTTGTGTGAACTCAGATGGCTGGCACGTGACCTAAGAACATCCCAGTCCCGGTTCAGATACGGCACCACGAGAGATACGCCGTGTACGAATATCGAATCGTCCTGAGCCCTCGCATCAGCGAGGAGTCTGTCTATGTCATCTAATAGCCGGGTGACTCTTTCAGGCAGTTCCTCATCATGTCTTAGAGCAAGCCAGACGACGTTGTATGTAGCAATCGCCACCTCCACAAAAGCCCGGGAATCTGTCGGAAATAGTGGAACGAACTTCACCAAGACCTCACGAAGAGACTTCTGTGCCTCCTTCTGAGAGTATTCCTCATCTCTCATCATTGATAGCGCGAGCCCTAGTTTGCTACCCAAGAGTTCCAAGTCAGAGGCCCTACCCTTCTCATGGAGTTCCTCCCTCATCCGGATTGCTGTTTGAAACGCTGCCACTCCAATGTCCCAGCACTCATCAGAGTCTGTCCCCAGGCAGACCCATCCAAGAGAGTTCTCAGCCCTGGCCATGTCGATTGCAGTATCATGGCCCTCAGCTTCCAGCTGTTCAAGGATTGACCGAGCTCGTTCGAGATACTCCATACTTGTCAGGGTGCTCTCATGATCACCCAGTAGTCCGTGCGCAAAGCCCAAGCCAACCAGGATTCTAAACAGCTGCAACGACTGACGGGAGTCAAGGTCTTCTATTTCCTCGTATACCGTCAAACCCTTCTCCAGCCGCTCAATTGCTTCGGGAACACCCTCTCTCCATCCGTTGGCGAGAATGCTTGTGCCAATCACCAGATGAGCATACCCCAGTTCGTCCTTAGTGGCTTCTCTCTTTCTGACTCTGTCTTCGAAGAGCATGGCCGCGCGGTCACTAGTGGCGCGGGCTTCTTGGTATGGGACTGATTCATCTCGCGTATCGTTTACGCCCAATTGGAGCGCAACTGCAGACAGCTTGCCACCGTCCTCCTCCGCCTTGGCCTTCGCTTCTAGGTCACGTAGCATATTGCGTGCCTCTGAGAACATGCCAAGCTCTGTGAGTACGCAGGAATAGTCAAACATGACTTCAAACAGAAGGTCCTCATTGCGTAGCTCTGTCGCCAGTGCTACCAAGCTATTCAGGAGAAGTTCTGCTCCAATAAAGAATCCGGCATCTATCATTACAGATGTAAGATAGTGAACCTCATGAAATGCCAGTCGCGTCGATGCCTCATGACTCCGTGATTGAATGGCCTCGAGCGTCATTAGGACTTCATCGGCAAGAAAAGGCAGTAATGGCCTCAAGTTGAGCTGGAGCGTAGAGAGAACCGATTGAGACAGTTGGCCAAGGATGTCCAGAAGCTCAGGGATTGCCTCAATGTCAGGAAGGAGCTCCACCTCGCTTCTCTTGAAGCTGTTAGTGTATCTAACATCAAGGAGAGTAAGCATCTCAGGAAGAACGCGGTTCTCAGTGAATGAAAGCCGAACTGTGAGTTCCGTCAGCTTTGCGCTTGCCAGACCGGGTCTGCGTAGCACTATCTCCTCAATGGATCTAGCAATCTCAAAGAGTATCTCATCGTCCTTTGGCTTGCCGAGGGCCAGATTTTGAATCGCAGAAAGGCCATCATCGAGGGAGAGAGACGCACATAGGATGTCTCTCAGAATGACGATCAGCAGCGACTCCACTTCAGCCTCTCCTCAACAGCTGAGTAACCATCGGGCCAAAGTCACTTTAAAGTCTTGACGGAAGGTGACTGTCATTCAATTACGAAGTCGTGCCAGACCCTTGAGGTCTCTGTCCCCCTCATTCTCTCCATTCGAATCTTGTGAATGGGAACAGGATCCGATTCTTCAAGTCTGAAGCGCAGTACTGCATCAGCCATGTACGAGAATGTCGCGTAAGTCTTCTCGTCGTGAACGCCCTCTTCCAGCACGAACATTATGCTGTGGGAACTCTGAGTTACTCTGCCACTAAGTCGTTGAACTGCCCTTGGCATTGTGACTGGATTTGAGTGGAGTATCAATGTTGAGAGGCTATCCACAACAACTCGGGCTACAACTAGGTCGTCCAAGACCTCTGAGAGAACGATGCCGAGCTCGCTGATGTCATCAACCTTGGACAACGACCGTGTAGAACTGGACGTCGGTGCTCCCATGCGTTCCGAATAGCCATCGATGAAGACAAACCGACCCGACTTCTCAAAGGCATCTACTGACCACCCATGTCGACTCATGTCGTTCCTGACAACTCTCGGTGAGACGTCAGTGGTGACGAAGACAGCTGGAAATCCGAGTTGTAAACCGTCATAGAGGAATGCCTCAGCATAGGTCGTCTTACCAGATCCAAGTGGGCCAAGGAGCATGTAGGACACCTGTGTGAGCTGCCCAAACCTGACCAGGTCTCCTATCATGGGCCTAGCCTTTTGAGGCTCTGTTGTTCCCGCCAGCACTTCGTCACTCAAGTATCATACCTCATCCATAACCGAACCTCAAGCACCCGGACTAATCTCAGCAGGCCAGACGCGAATTCCTTCATCAGTGATTCTCATTGAATGTATCCTTGAACTATGTTTGGAACCTCTCAGTTTAAGCACTTCGATAGACCTAGATCTCGATTGCTGACTGATCATCTCGTTGTAGAGCACTAGTACACCCGAGGCCAAGAATGCTTCGATGTCAAAGACTCCTAGTCCTTCATGATGAGCAGGGATTTCACTTGTGAGAAGAAGAGTGGTACCCGCGCGTGTAATTGTCGCGGTGAGCTTGAAGAACTCCTCACGGAGAATATCTCTGCTTCGGAACTTGTAGGCAAGAATGGCCAGCGTGTCAATCACGACTCTCTTTGCTTTGATCTTGTTGACATGGTTAAGGATAATCGCCTCAAGACCCGACAGGTCAAAACTGGGATACTCTCCTATCTTCACAGGAGTAACTTCCTTTGAGGGTGAGAGGTCCACAATGGAGAGCTTACCCTCCTTCTCCAGTGCAGCCAAGTCCATTCCAAATCGCATCATGTTTCTTCTGATTAGGTGGGGAGGTTCCTCGAGTGTCACGAGAACTCCTGGCTCGTCGTACTCGGTGGCACCCTTGTAAAGGAACTGATTCGCCAGGATGCTCTTGCCTGTTCCGGCCCTTCCTGCGACCAAGATGATGTCGCCTCTTGGGAAACCTCCTTCTATCAAATCGTCTAGTCCCGGTATCCCTGTACTCACTCTTTCAATCTCAAAATCACTCATTGTGATGCACCTCTCTTCGCACTTACTTTGGCTCCCAGGAACATCTTCATGATTATATCAGGTTCTGGGATTCCTGTCACTGAAACACCGCCAATCATAATCGTAGGAAGGGCAAAGACACCATACTCCTCAGCCGCTTCCGGATTCTCACTCACGTTGATAATCTCCAACTCGAACAGCCCAGCACCAAAGCCCTCAAGAGTATCAATCAGAACCTCTTCGGCTCTAGGGCAGAACGCGCAGGTATCGGACTTGAATAGGACAACCGGGATGGGTGGGCCGTCGTCTTCCTCCTCCTTGTCAGGGGAGTCCTTTAACTCTGCGTTGTCCGCCAAACACTAGCACTCCTGTACCTAGGGGATGATTTGGGGAGAAGCCTGAGAATTAACTTGAATGTTTTGACGACTTAGTCCTGCTCCCGGCGCCCCAGGAATTCACCGGTATCCGAGGACACGACGTATCTTGGTGGCCGCCTTGCCGAGTACTCTCGAATGATAGCGTACAGCCTTAGGCATAATGGCAGCCAGAATCAACGCCTGTTTCTTGTGCGAGGCAATCTTCTTGAACACGGCCTTACCAGCAGAGCAGCGGACAGAGATATCCTTTAACTCTCCCAAAGAGAGCTCGTCACGCATTCTCTCAACCGTCGAAGCCACGTAGCCGGACATCGCAGCGACCACCTCCCTGTTGGTTGTGGGGGAGGCCGCGGAGGCCATCAGGAGACCGTCATCCCTTGCAAGGATCGAGGCAATGAAGCCGCCGGCTTTATTCATCTCTTCTAGGACTTCTGCCAATGCCCTGTAGTCGGGTCGCTCCATTGTCAGTATCTCCGGCCCTAGCCTGACTCGATTTGCGCATTCCCCTATTAAGCATGATGGACGTTGGAGTTTCGATTGATCAGACTATTGGCATTGCAGGCACTACAGGGTCGATAATGTCTGCATTTGCTGCCGTCAAAAGCCAGGCCGCATTACAATTTTAAGTCGGATTCAGCAATCGGAACTGGCTAGGAGATTACCAGATGTCCGCCGAGTTCCGCTTCAAAGTGGTGATGCTTGGTGATGGAGCTGTAGGCAAGACAGCTCTGACAACTCGGTTCACCCAAGGTAGGTTTGAGGCGGACTATAAGAGAACAATTGGCAGTGATTTTGCAATAAAGAAACTCGAGTTTGATGATCTTGATGCGAATGTGACAATCCAAGTATGGGATCTAGCAGGCCAACCTCGGTTTGAGGTGGTTCGACAGGGCTTCTATCGTGGAGCACGTGGCGGCCTGCTTGTATTCGATGTTACTAGGCGGCGAACCTTTCTGAATATTGACAACTGGAAAGGAGAATGCTTCAAGAACCTCGGGTACGAGATACCGCTTGTGGTAGTAGCAAACAAGGTGGATCTAGCAGACAGTAGAGTAGTTCCAACCAGCGATGGAAGAGAGTATGCCAAGAAGTACAAATCACTCTATGTCGAGTCAAGCGCTCTTACTGGCGAGAATGTGGAAGATGCCTACGCCTCGCTTTGCAGAACCATGATCGAGAGAGCAATGGAAAGAATCAGGGCCGGCAATCACTAGAGCACATCGCGACTAGGAATCGCAGCAAGGTCAGTCACAGTAAGTATTAAGGCGGGTTCCTCTGACAACTGAGCTGGGGCAAGGTGGGCCATGGCCAAAAAGGACGAAAGAACACTTACTCAGGCATTAGGAGGCGGAGAGGCGCTTCGCGGTCTCAAGAAAGCCATGAGGAGAATCTTCAAGCCTGAAGAGGACCTGCTGGAGAAGACGCTCTCGGAGATCACCTCTATCCAAGCCTGCAAGGATGCAGCCCTCACTGGGGACGAGGATGTAAGACTTCTAGCCGTGTGCCGCCTTGGAGATTTCGGCTCAGGGGTCAG
>JBHLPB010000137.1:0-7094 GCA_048939905.1 Promethearchaeota archaeon | reverse complement strand
TAATGGGAATCCTGAGTGATAGCGATGTACCACACGCTGTGATTGGAGAGGTCACTGATGACAACATGCTGACCATTCACTACTACGTAGACGAGATCGCAAAGATACCTGTTGCACTGCTTGTGAGCGGTTTCCCAGAACCAGCACGACGTGAAGAGTACCTGCAGGAGCGAACCGCCTCCACATCATGGTTGAAAGAGCCCGAAGACCACTCAAAGGTACTTCTCTCACTTCTTGAATCAGCTAATATCTCAAGCAGAGAATGGCTCTACAGCCAGTTCGACCAGCATATCCAAGGGAACACACTTGTCGATGCCGGAGAGAACGCTGGTGTCCTAGAGCTGCCAAAAGGCAAGAGAGTCGCGTTCACGGCCGCATGCAACTCAACTTGGTGCCTCCTGGACCCATTCATCGGTGCGGCCAACTCAGCTACACTTGCCCTGCGGAACCTAGTGTCCATGGGGGCGCAGCCGATACTAATCGCTGACTGTCTTAACTTGGGGAACCCTGAGCGCCCAGAGCCTTACTCCCAATTCGTAGAAACTGCGAGGGGAATTGGTGAGTTCTCACATCATTTTGACATCCCAGTGGTCACTGGGAATGTATCACCCTACAATGAGGCCGTTGTGGACGGGGCAGTCTTGAAAATCAACCCCACGCCTCAGATAATCATGGCCGGGGTTCTGGCACAAGGACGTCTACCGCTTAGAAGGAACCTCTGTACCCCATGGGCCAATGTGTTCCTTGTGGGCGAAACACATCGAGAACTGAATGGAACCGAATTCCAACGATTACAGGTTGGCGGAGTCGAAGGAATTCCACCGGGATATCAACCTGAGGTTGAGAAGAAAGCGATGAATGCGGTACTCTCTGCCATCGGGAAGGGCCTGATTAGGTCCTGCAACAATGTTGGGCGAGGCGGTCTAGGTGTGGCCTTACTGAAGATGGTGATTAGGGGAGAATACGGGTTCAGACTTGATCTCTCGGACGTTCCAGGGACCGCAAAGACTCAATCAGGGATACTCTATTCTGAGAGTTCTGCAAGATACATTGTGGAAGTGACAGAAACCAAGCAACCTGAATTCCTTGAAGCTATGAATCAGCATGGCGTGACTGTGTGCGAGCTCGGATTGACCATGGCTGAGCCGATAGCAAGCTTCGGGACCTTTGTGATTGATAGGGAGGACGCCCAGAAGAGCTATGAGAAAGGACTTCGTCAATACATGAAGAAGTAAGCGAGAAGTACCTATCTAGTTCTCTTCTTCGGAGGCAACGCACGGGCATATCCAATTGATTTTTCCAGGAGCCTTCTGAAGCGTTCGAGGTCTTTGACGAACTCAAGAGACATCTGTAGGTATTCCTTCATCACCATGCCTTCTCTCGGCTCAAACTTCTTGAGCTCTGGATATCGGGACAAGGCCTCTTCCAAGTCTTCACGTGCTACCCGGAGAAAGAGATTCGATTGGTGGACGCCACAGAACATGTTCCCATTCATGAAGAATGCGTACTGGCCGAACATCTTCTTCTTCTCACACTCCACTCCTTGAAGGTTGTCCTTCAGGAGTTGAAGCAAGTTTTCGGACGGTCGTTCCCAGCTCATCCGAGACACCCTGTGTCCATCTATCAACCAAGGCATTATTCGTTTCGGCTGAATTCTGATTTGCGCCTTCACTCTCAAGAAAACGCTGGGATAATAAGTCCGTTTTCAAGACAGGATTCGAGTGCTCAAAACATGAGAGGGAAGCTGCAATACCCGTATTCCGAAGCCTTGATGAACTACGAGTTTAGGACGGACCATCCGCTCAAACCCGATAGGCTTCGCCTTACCTATGAACTGTCAAAGGACCTGGGACTGTTGGACTCTGTTGAACTCTTCGAGCCCGCACTGCCCACAAGGGCGGACATAGAGCTTTTCCACTCACCAGACTACATAGAGGCTGTCATCGAGAGTGGGGAGTCCCTAACTCCAAAGCCTGAGTACGGACTTGGCACTTCAGACAACCCTGTGTTCCCGAACTTGTACGATGCGGCCACCAGATACGTCGGTGCCACGCTTGATGCAATGAAAGCAATCATTGGAGGCGCTTCAAATGCGTTTGTGATCTCCGGGGGTTTGCATCATGCACATCGTAGTTTGGCCTCGGGATTCTGCGTCTTCAATGACGTTGTCATCTCTATCAACCATCTACTGCAAAAGAAGAAGGCCAGAATCCTGTACTTTGATTTCGACGCCCATCACGGTGACGGAGTTCAGAACGCGTACTACGACTCGAAGGACGTTATGACAATATCTGTGCACCAGACGGGCCAGACGCTCTTCCCAGGTACGGGCTTCATCCACGAGATGGGAAAAGGTGAAGGGGTGGGTTATGCTGTCAACATTCCTGTCTTACCAGGTGCTGGTAGCGAGGAACTAATCAAAGTTGTAGATGAAGTTGTAGTTCCACTCTTCGAGGCTTTCAAGCCGAACCTTCTTGTGACTCAACTAGGAGTCGATGGTCATTTCATGGATCCCTTGGCCTATCTAGCCTATACTTCACACGGCTTTGAGGTCACTCTTCAGAAGCTCAAGAAGCTGTCAGATGATGTTTGTGACATCGGCTGGCTGGCAGTTGGAGGAGGAGGATATAATCCTGCAAATGTCGCCCGACTGTGGTCGCTGTTTCTTGCTACAATACTTGAGAAAGACGTTCCAAAGGGACTTCCAAGGTCATTCTTAGAGAAGTGCCGGAATCTCGGCTATTCGAATCTTCCTGAAGGCATGAGGGATGAAGAACTGGTTGTTCAAGCATACCTTCCTCGCGAGCAGGTGGCACTTGACTTGGACAGAGTCATACGTAGACTGAAGGAAATGGTCTTCCCCTATCACGGTTTGGCATAGCGGTCTACGAGTGCTCATCCATTGCCTCGGACACTGTGTCTATCCACTTCTTGATAATCTTAGTAACCATGTCCGAAGATGCGGCCAGAATTATGGAGTCTGCGTCGTCAGACATCAGGGAAGAGGGATCGATTCCAGAACGAGCCATACGAAGCAAAGTCGGATAACATAGGAAGCCAAGGGCTTGCACGATGTCGGTGGAATCAAGCCCAGAAACTGAAACAGTTGAGCCTAGGGACTCAATGATCGAAAGGTTGGGGTCTGCATCCAGAATCTTGGCCAGATGCTCAAAAGTCGACGTTATGACAGCGTCTGGCTCGATGCATTCATCGAATACCTTCACTCTGCCTCGATCAAAGACCAGAGAGTATTCCTCTTCCGTATCAGTAGTCTTGAAGCAGAAGGAGATATCCTTGAATGAACCGGCTGACATGCTCATGTATTCCTCGAATTCGGCATCAGAAAGCTTGTGGAGATTACGTGCCTTCTCCAGACTGACGTTGAGGGCTGCACAACATCCATCCACGATTGGACCCAAGTATTCCATGAGCATGAACTTGTCTATGTTGATATCGTGAGCGATTCGCGAGAAACTCCTCTCAAGACTATGCATACGTTCCTCTTCATTCAACTGAATCCAGTACACCTGACATGCATAGGCCTTTTAGAGATGCTGCTAGAGCCCCGAACATGAGGTGCCGACAGCCACACTCAATGAGGAACCTCAGACCACACACACTTTTCTTTTATTAATCTAAGAGCAGTCTAGGAACCGGCAGATTTGCCTAGAGCCAGAGATGATACTAGAAAGGTTACAGTGTGTTCGAAATGACGACTGACATACACACGCATCTGGGAGCAGACCGAAACTCGTTGGATTTGGTCAATCAAGACAACTATCTGATGCATACAGAAGCACTGGTCAGTCGAATGGATGCTTTCGGAATTGAGAAGGCTGTGCTTACTCCAATTGAGCCATCGAATGGCAACGAGCTCTACATGGAGGCTAGCGCAATCTTTCCCGATCGTCTCTTCACGGCATGCACCATAATGCCTAGACCAATCGACGCAGCAAGGGGAAAGCTCAAGGAGTATGTTGACAAGGGCTGCGTTGCTCTCGTTCTTGACGACAGGTTATATCATCCTCAGGATCCTGCGCCCCTTATCCTCGTCAGCGAGGCGGTTGAGAAGAACATCCCAGTATACATCCACACAGATGTGATGACCATTGAAGTAATGTCGTTCATCGATAGAGCATCAGTAATGTACCCCAGCGGCAAATTTGTTATCATGCACATGGGGGGCATCTTTGGATTCCCTCAGCTGATTCCCCTCGTGAAGCGGACGAACATATTCCTTGAAACCTCTGTCACCCTCGCCAGAATTGTTGAGTCACCCCTGCGTGTGTTCCTCGATGCTCTTCTGCAAGATATCGGTGTGCCAAAGCTCGTGTTTGGTTCGGAGCATCACAGTGAGTATCTATATCTGACTGGGGCATTGCACGACATCAACCTCAACGTGGAAACAAGCCGGATAATCACAAAAGAGAATCCATGGCTTCTCCTGGGTCTGAGTTTCTCCTAGAGAAGCGTGGCCAATCGGAGCCATTTACTACTTTAGTTTTGAGTGAAACATCTCCTGGTGTATCAGTTGCTCCAGTTCGTCTGCACTCGGTAGTCCAACGATTCTAGAGTCTGAAACGACAATCGTTGGGACTGCGAGTATCTGAAGTTTCTCAGTCAGGCGCGGTCTTTTATCAACTGGGGTCTCTACTACTTCTATGAAAGGGTGATAATAGTCCATGCGACCCACCGCTTCTTCAACAATCTGCAGGGCGATATTGCAGAAGGCGCATTGTTTAGAGGTGAAGACTTTGACCTTGATGGAGTTGAGGCCATTGCTTGTGTCGCTGGCCTCGACCAAGGATTTGTGGTGACGGAGTGAGCTTCTTTGCATGGTTCTCACCTCATTGCTCCTCTACTCAGCAAAAGCAGGCGGCTTTAGTCGCACGTGGTCTTCCACTCTATCGACTGCCCTGAGTGGGACTGCCTCCCAGGTGAAGGGGCGATTCTCTGTAGCACCTCGTTCAATCACGACTAGAGGACCGTTGTCCTTGTCATACCATACTTGTTTGATTCGACCAAGAGGGAAGCCTCTGAAATCACGAACGAGTTTCCCTTTCAGTAGCCATTTGAAATCCTTGCCTTCCATTGTCCTCATTCGAAGACTGTGCTAAATCATTCAAGAGCGTGTGTACAACCTACGTATTGTACGGTCAATACTCCGGAACATAATCTCAATCTTAAAAGCGAAGAAACCCAAAGGGAACTCTGAGAACATATGACCGATTTCGCCGAATTGGCGCGTACCCTAGACGAGATTTCGAAGGTGAGCGGAAGGAACGCGAAGATAGACCTAGTGGCTTCCTTCCTCAAGCAGGTACAGCAAGAGGAGACGCGTTCTGCAGCCCTATTCCTAGGAGGCAGAGTGTTCTCAGAGAGGGACCCACGGGTTCTGAATGTTTCTTGGAGAGGTGTCAAGCAAGCCCTAAAGAATGTCATCGAGTTCAGCGAGGAGGATTTCGGAGAATTATACGATGGGGATGCAGGAGAGGCGATAGCCGCCCTCTTGGGTATGGAAGGCGTGGTTCGCCAGTCGGGATTGCTCTCGACAAGTCTAACCATCTCTTCGGTAGAACAGGGGTTCTATGACATAGCAGAAGCCGAGGGCAGAGGGTCAAAGAAGAAGAAGAAAGCAATCCTGTCACAGATACTCCGAGAGGCATCTCCAAGAGAAGCAAGGTACATTGTTGCCCTTGTTCTCAACGATATGAGGGTCGGACTATCAGAGGGGTTATTGGCCGAGGGGATTGCAAGAGCGTCCAAAATCGACGCAGACTTGGTGCGGAGGGCATGGAGTCTGTCGGGTGACCTTGGACAGGTTGCACAGCTTGCAGCCGTTGAGGGTGAGGTTGCTCTCGCAAAGATGAAACCAAGAGTCTTCCGGCCGGTCAGACCGATGCTGGCAACACCGGTTGACAGCCTCGCTGAGATACCTCAGAACGAAGGAATTGACTTTTCTTTTGAATTGAAGTTCGATGGTGCTCGTGCCCAGATTCACAAGGATGGCGATCAGGTCAGAATCTACTCTCGAAGGATGCAAGATGTTACCGAAGGACTTCCTGATATTGTCACTATTGCCAGAAAGGAGATTAGTGTCGACAAGGCCATTCTTGATGGCGAGGTTGTTGCAGTAGACGGCAAGGGTCGACCTTATCCATTTCAGACAGTCATGAGAAGGTTCGGAAGGACTCGCGATGTAGAGCAAGTCAAGGAAGAAGTGAGTCTGAAACTCTTTCTCTTCGACGTCATCCTAGTCAATGAAGAGTCTATGATAGATGAGCCCTACCTTCAAAGAAGAAGGAGATTGGAGGAAATCGTGACCTCTGATGTCCTCGCTGAGACCCTTTTGACGAGAAAGCCCTCTGTGGCCGAGGAGTTCTTCCACAAGAGCAGGGAACTTGGACATGAGGGTCTGATGGCCAAGAGGACAGATTCCCTTTACGTCCCGGGCGCAAGAGGAAAGAACTGGTTCAAAGTCAAACACACACTTGAAACTCTAGATCTCGTAATCATAGGAGCGGAGTGGGGACATGGCAGAAGGAGCAAGTGGCTCTCCGACTACCATCTAGCCGTCAGGGATGTTGAATCTGGCGGCTTCGCGATGATAGGGAAGACCTTCAAGGGTCTGACGGATGAGGAGTTCAAGGATATGACCTCAAGACTTCAGGCGATTAGCATGGGCAAGAAGGGTCACGTAGAAGTCGTGAAGCCTGAAATCGTTGTTGAAGTCCTTGCATCCGAGATCCAGAAGAGTCCCACATATGAATCGGGAATGGCATTGAGATTTGCCAGGATAGTCAACATTCGTCTAGACAAGGGTCCTGAAGATGCCACGACGCTGGACGAGCTGGAGCGAATGTACGAGGAGCAATTCAGGTACAAGGCAAGATAGGTGCACTATACAGAACCTGCATTGTTACTCATCTTGCAGGTCTTCATGTCCTGTTCTTGGTGATTGTGGGAATCAGTCTGCTAGGTTGTTCCTCTTCTGATTCTCCCAAGCACCTGTAGGGTATTCTCATCGGGAGGTCTGCAGAAGATGACGATGCCTACTCCTCGGTTGCCACAACCCTCGAAAGCTTGGCCATTCT